>DASSUE010000091.1:0-6028 GCA_035707305.1 Gemmatimonadales bacterium | reverse complement strand
CGGTTGCGCGCTGCCGGAGCGATGGTGGCAGCCAAGGCGAATCTCGACGAGTTCGCCATGGGCTCCTCCACGGAGCACTCCGCCTACGGGAGGGTGAAGCATCCGCTCGACCCCGAGCGGGTACCCGGTGGCTCGAGCGGCGGCTCGGCCGCCCTGGTCGCCGCGGGAGTCGTCCCGGCCGCCCTTGGCTCCGAGACCGGCGGATCGGTTCGCCAACCGGCCAGCTTCTGCGGAGTGGTGGGCGTCAAGCCGAGCTACGGGCGCGTCAGCCGATACGGGCTGGTGGCGTTCGGCTCGTCGCTCGACTGTATCTCGGTGTTCGGGCGGACCGTCAACGATGCGGCGCGGATTCTCGCCGTCATGAGCGGCAAGGACGAGCTCGACGCCACGACGGTGGATCGGCCCCCGCTGGCTCCCGAGCCGCCGCCGGTCGATCTCAAGGGCCTGACCGTCGGGCTGCCGAACGAGTACTTCCCTCCGGACCTTCACCCCGGTGTGCGGGCCGCGCTCCACCGGACTATCGCCGCGGTGCGCTCCCTCGGGGCGGAGGTGCGCGAGGTCTCGTTGCCGTACTCCCGCTATGCCGTGCCCACGTACTACATCATCGCGCCTGCCGAGGCAGCGGCGAACCTGGCCCGGTACGACGGGGTGCGATACGGTCCGCGCACCGCGGGAGCCGATGGCGATATCCGTGCCCTGTACCGCGCGACGCGTGGCGCCGGATTCGGTGCCGAGGTACGCCGCCGCATTCTGGTGGGCACCTATGTCCTCAGCGCGGGATACTACGAGGCGTATTATCGAAAGGCTCAAAGCGTCCGCGCGCTCATCGCGCAGGACTTTCACCGCGCTCTCGGACCGGGCGGTGCGGACCTCCTGCTGACCCCCACCACACCCACCCCGGCGTTCAAGGCGGGGGAAAAGACCGAAGATCCGGTCGCGATGTACCTCGCCGACATCTTCGTCTGCGCCATCAGCCTCGCCGGCCTGCCGGCGATGAGCCTGCCGGTCGGGCGGGACAATGGACTTCCGATCGGGGCCCAGCTCATCGCCCGGGCCTTCGAGGAAGGCCGAATGCTGAGCGTGGCCGGTGCACTCGAGCGGGTGCTTCGCGCCGACGAGGAGGTGCGGTGATGACCTGGGAGACCGTGGTGGGTCTCGAGGTCCACGTACAGCTGGGTACCCGGAGCAAGATGTTCTGTGGCTGCTCGACCGCGTTCGGCGATCCGCCGAACACGAACGTCTGTCCGGTGTGCCTCGGGCTGCCGGGCGCGCTGCCCGTGCCCAACGCTCACGCCGTCCGGCTGGCCACCCGCGCCGCGCTGGCGCTCGGTTGCAGCGTGCGCGCCCGCAGCGTGTTCGCCCGCAAGAACTATTTCTATCCCGACCTCCCGAAGGGATATCAGATCTCTCAGTTCGATCAGCCGCTTGCAACGGGCGGCGAAGTGGCCTTCGTGTCCCCCGAGCGCGGTCCCGTAACGGTGGGTATCACTCGGCTGCATCTCGAGGAAGATGCCGGCAAGCTGGTCCACGACCGTTTTCCCGGTAAGACGGCGGTGGACCTGAACCGGGCCGGCGTTCCGCTGGCTGAGATCGTGAGCGAGCCCGATGTGCGCTCGCCCGCGGAAGCACGGGCCTACCTCACCGTTCTGAAGCAGTTGCTGGTGTACGCGGGGGCCAGTGAGTGCAGCATGGAGAAGGGCAGCCTCCGGGTTGACGCCAACATCTCGGTGCGTCAGTCGGGGGACCGCGCACTCGGCACCAAGTGTGAGGTGAAGAATCTGAACAGCTTCGCCAATGTCGAACGCGCGCTGCAGGCAGAGCGAGCGCGGCAGATCGCCGTCCTCGAAGCGGGCGGACGGGTCGCCCAGACAACCCTGCTGTTCAACGCGGGCAGCGGGCAGGTAAAGCCGCTCCGCTCCAAGGAGGAGAGCCACGATTACCGGTATTTCCCCGACCCCGATCTTCCGCCGCTGGTACTGACACCGGCGTTTGTGGACGAGCAACGGCGGGCGCTGCCTGAGTTGCCGGCCGCGAAACGCGAGCGGCTCGCGAGCACGTTTGGACTCTCGGCGTATCACGCGGGCGAGATCGCGGCCGATCAGTCGCTGGCCGATTACTTCGAGGCGGTCGTCGCGGCGGGCGCGGAGCCGAAGACCGCGGCGGGCTGGGTGCTGGGGGACGTGATGGCCGGTTACAACGAAACCGGCACGTTTCGTGTGGCGCCCACCAAGCTAGCGGAGCTCATTGAACTGGTCGCTCGCAACCTGGTGAGTCAGCAGGCAGCCCGGCGGATCTTTCCGGAGCTCACCAACGGTGGTGGCTCCGCTCAGGCGGTAGCCGAGCGGCTTGGCCTGATGCAGGTGAGCGACGTGGGTGTGCTGGAGCGGTGGGTCGGGGAAGTGCTCAGCGAGCACCCCACTGAAGTCGAGCGGTACCGAGCCGGTGAAAAGAAGTTGATCGGCTTCTTCGTGGGCCAGGTAATGAAGAAGAGCCAGGGGAAGGCGGACCCCAAAGCTGTTCAACCGGTGCTTTCAGCGAAGCTGCGGTGACCCGCTGAGCTACCGACTGTCAGTCGGCGGTACGAGTACGCGTACTCGTACTCCCGCTCGTCACTGTCACCAAACTCATCGGATCCACAGTGATCCCCCCGTACCGCGCGATCCAGTGGAGGTGGGGCCCGGTTACCCGTCCGCTCTTCCCGACCCGGCCGATGATCTGACCCGCCTGAACCACGTCACCGACGGATACTTCCGCCCGGCTCAGGTGAAAGTATCCGGTGACCACCCCCCCGCCGTGGTCGAGGTAAACCACGGTGCCCGCCAGAAAAAAATCGGCCACCAGCGCCACGACGCCGACGTTCGACGCTCGCACCGGCGCCCCCACGGTACCGGCGAAGTCGGTGCCGAGGTGGCGACTCGAGACCACTCCATTGAACTCGCGGGCGGTGCCGAACACGCTGGTGATCCGCCCGGGTCGCGGCGGCCGAAACGGCACCGACCACGCGCGCGGCGTGTCGTGCGATCGGCGCGACACGGCCAGCGCGAGATCGATTTCCTGCTGAATGCGCGCCGCCGAAGCGCTATCCGGCTCCGCATACTTCGCCGGGACCCTCAGTTGCTCGCTGCGGTATGCGCCGCGGGCGACCGGGAGGACCACACGAAGCGTCTCCGGCGCGCCGGCCGCATCGGCCCGAACCAGCATCACCGGTAGGCTGTCTGCTTCGTCGAATGGCGCGGCGATCAAGGTACGAATCTCACCCTCGTCACCGACCGCGAGATGGAGCGGCTCGCCGGCCGCGGCACCCGAGAGCGGCGCGGGACCGAATCCCCGTACGACCAACCAGGCAACGGTTCCGCGCACCAGCGGCGCGGGGTCCGTAACTGCTTGAACCGAATCTGGGGCCTGGCCCGCGAGTGGCCCGGCGGCAATGATCAGCCGGAGCGCCGCGAGGGCTCCAGAACGCGTCACTCGTCTGAGGCGGCCAGCAGGCGAGGGGATGGGGCCGCCCCTTCGGGAGCGTGCCACGGGAGCCGCTTCGCGATCCGCGGCCAGTACGTCAGGTGCACGGCCGGGAGGCCGTAGACCGCCTCCGCGATGACCCGAAGCCTTTCGCGATCACGGCGCCCGTTCCGGCGCAGCGCCTCGCGCCTACGCCGCTTCGCGGTGCCGAGCGGCTCTTCGCCGGACGGATCCAGGTCACGCGCGGCGGGCGAGCCGTCGGCGAGCACGTCCACGATGTAGTCGTACGACAGCGCGAGGTGGCGTTCCACGTCCGCATCGGCGAGGTCCCATCGGCTGCGGGCGCGGGCAGCCTGGGCCGCACGCTGCCAGCTCTCCGTGTCGGTAAGTCGTACCATGCCACGGAACAGCCGCCGGTTGGTTCGAACGCTGAAGATGGTGGGCGAGATGATCCGGTCGAGATGGGCGTCCGCATGCGCGTGGCTCAAGAGGATCACGTCTTTCGCCGCTCTTGAGTAAGCGTCGCCCAGATGACACTCGACCCGGGTTTCCCAATAGGAATGGCCGAACGAAGCGGTGCTACTCGTGACCATCAGCTGGCGCGGGACGAAATGATTGTGCGCTACCACATCGGCAGCGAGGTGAGCGAGGTAGCCCAGGCCGAATGCCCGCAGCGCATCGGTGTCGGCCCGGTTGTGAATCTCCTGGCCGACGTGCCAGAAATGCGAATGGCGTCCGACCGCGGCGTACCGCTTGGCAATGGAGGTGTCGGCGGCGATGTTGCCGTACAGAAAGTCGAACGGGAAGGCACGAAGCAGGTCGGCGATGGGTGGCGGAAGCTGAGCGAGGTTCGCCAGCACCGTTTCTGCGAGATAGACGTGGGTGCCGGGCGTCCAGGCCAGCGCATCGGACGGGAACAGCGCAACGCAGACTGCGGCGATGACAGCCGCCGCCAACACGCGTGTCATCTGCGGCCGGGCACCAGGAGCCGCCGCACCCGACCCAACATGCCGTTGCCGGTGCGGGCCGATCGGAGCGCGGCCGCCACATCGAGCGCCGTGTCTTCCACTTCTTCGTGCACGACGTCGTAGAGTGATTCGAGGTCTTCCAACCGGGCCTGAATCCGGTCGGCGCCGCGCAAGACTTGTCGCCGGAGACGCCGGCCGGCCTGGGCGTATGAGCCGGCCTCCTGGCGAACGACGGCCAGGAGATCCTGCCCCTGTTCGGTGAGACGGCGGACGTTACCGAGCGTTTCCGAGAGATCGCCCTGCACGCCTTGTAGCAGTTCGGTAAGCCGTTCCATCGGATGGCGGAATCGCATCAGCGTGATGAGCACCCCGCCGACGAGCGCCACCAGGGCCGCCGCCATCACGGCCAGGGAGATCGCCGTTACGGGACCGACCCAGCTGGGTGCGGTCGCGACCTGCTGCAGAGCGAGCATCGTCATGAGCACCGGTCCTTCCCGAGGGCGTCCAGTTGCAAACATAATGCGCTCGCCCGCGCTTGACGGTCGGCATTGTTCCATCCGACCTTTTGGCCATGCCTCCACGTTTCCGCGTCCGCGGCGGCCGCGCGCTCCGCGGCTCCATCCGTCCCGCCGGCAACAAGAACGCCGCGCTTCCGATTCTCGCCGCCACGCTGCTCGCCGATGGGCCGGTGGACCTCGAGAACGTTCCCCGGATCCGTGACGTCGAGACCATGCTCGCCCTGCTCGCCGATCTGGGTGGCACCGTATCCTGGACCGGGCCGAATGCGGTGCGGATCGACACCACCACCGCCCGTGCCAAACCGCTCGATCCAGCGCTCTGTGCTCGCATCCGGGCGTCGATTCTGGTCGTCGGACCGGCGCTGGCGCGATTCGGACAGGTGGTGATGACTCCCCCCGGGGGCGACGTCATCGGCCGGCGTCGAGTGGATACGCACTTCCTGGCGCTCGAGCAGCTGGGGGCGGAGGTACGCGTCGGCGACCGGTACGAAGTCGAAGCCAAGCATCTAAAGGGGGCCGACATCTTTCTGGATGAGCCGAGCGTCACCGGCACTGAGAACGCCCTCATGGCGGCGGTGGGCGCCAAGGGCCGCACCGTCCTCCGCAACGCCGCCTCGGAGCCCCATGTCCAGGACTTGGCGCGGTTCCTCATTTCGCTGGGCGCATCGATCGACGGAATCGGGACCAACGTTTACGTGATCGAAGGCGGCCGGCCGCTGCGGGGTACGGCACCGTACGCCATTGGCCCCGACCACATCGAGATCGGCAGCTTTATCGGACTGGCCGCGGTGACCAACGGCGAAGTCGTCATCGATCCGGTGCGGCCCGACGATCTCCGCTCCACTCTCCTGGGCTTCGACCGCCTCGGGATTCGGCCCCGCGTGGACGGCACCCGGCTCATCGTCGACGCCGGCCAGGAGCGCCGGATTCGGCCGGACCTCGGCGGGCATGTCCCCAAGCTCGAAGACGGGCCCTGGCCCGCATTTCCGGCCGATGTGCTCTCCACGACCATCGTGACCGCGACACAATGCGCGGGAATGATCTTGATCTTCGAGAAGATGTTCGAGTCCCGGCTGTTCTTCG
>DASSUE010000090.1:0-3639 GCA_035707305.1 Gemmatimonadales bacterium | reverse complement strand
GGGCAGGAAGATCTCGCCGCCGATGCCGAGCACATTCAACGCGTGGGCAGTCGCGAGCGCATGGTTGCCGGTGGACGCGGCGACGATGCCGGCGGCGCGCTCCGCCGGCGTCAGCGCCAGGAGCTTGTTGAACGCGCCCCGCGGCTTGAAGGACCCGGTGACCTGGGCCGTCTCCAGCTTGAGGTAGACGTCCGCACCGGTCGCTGCACTCAGGGCGGGAGACGGCTCGAGGGGCGTTTCGCGAACGTAGGGCCGGATGCGTCCCTCGGCGGCACCGACCTCGCGCGCGGCGTCGCCGGGGTGGAACGCGATGGAGGAAATCGACGACGACCCGGCGGGGCCGTCAGGCAGCATCGTGCAGGATGATGCCGAGGGTGTGCCGCCGGCCCGAGCGGATCCGGCTCACGCCGTGACGCAGATTGACCCGGTAGGTGCCCCGCGTCCCCCGCACCGGCCGGTGATGCACGGCGAAGATCACGGCGTCGCCTTGCCGGAGCGGTACGACGTCCACCCGCGACTGCATCCTGGGCCGCTGCTCCGTGAGCACAAACTCTCCACCGGTGAAATCCCGTCCCGGCTCGGACAGGAGTATTGCCACCTGGAGCGGGAAGACGTGCTCGCCATACAGATCCTGGTGCAGGCAATTGAAGTCGTCGGGATCGTATCGCAGCAGGAGTGGCGTAGGTTGTCGCTGGCCGGCCGCGTGGCAGCGCGCGATGAAATCGGCGTGCTCCGGGGGATACGTCACCGGGATCCCCATCGCGGTGTTCCACCGGTTGGCGATGGGCGCCAGGCTTCGATAGAGCAGCGTCCGCAGCTCGGCAAGGAAGCCGGGCAGCGGGTAGCGGAAGTACTTGTACTCTCCGCGGCCGAATCCATGCCGGGACATGACTACACGATTTCGAAAGCGAGTGTCGTCCGGATAGAGGGCGGCGAGCACCGCGCAGTCTTCCGGTGCCAGCAGCCGCTGTACGACCGCGGAGCCACGCGCGTCGAGATCGCTGGAGACGGCGCTCCAGTCGATTTCCGTCATCCCTAGGGCAGTCATGCGCGCGCCTCCCGGGCAAGCAGCGCACGCTTCCGCTCCACACCCCAGCGGTACCCCGACAAGGCGCCGTCGGTCCGGACGACGCGATGGCATGGGATCGCCACCGCTAACGGATTCGCGGAGCACGCTTGAGCCACTGCCCGCACCGCCGTCGGCGCCCCGATGCGCTTCGCGATCTCGGCGTAGCTGACGGTGGCCCCGGCCGGAACGTCTCGGAGCGCGCGCCAAACCCGCTGTTGAAACGCGGTTCCCCGGACGTCGAGCGGCAGGTCCAGGCCGTGCGACGGTGCTTCAACAATGCCGATCACCTTCGCTACCAGCTCTTCGAACGCGGGATCGCCGCCGATGAGCTCCGCGCGTGGAAACCTCTCTTGGAGAGTCCGTGCGAGCTGGTCGGGATCATCACCCAGGAGAATCGCGCAGACGCCCTGCCCGCTGCGGGCCACCAGAACCGATCCCAGCGAGCACTCGCCCACCGCGAAGCGAATCTCCGCGTCGGTGCCGCCGGCGCGATACGCCGTCGGCGTCATCCCCAACACGTCCTGGGAGTCCTGATAGAACCGGGCGCTCGAGTTGTATCCCGCATCGTAGATCGCCCTGGTCACCGACCGGCCGCGGTCGAGCTCCTTCCTCACCCGCTCCGCCCGGCGGGCCCGGGCGTAGTCCCGAGGGGTCACGCCGGTGATGGCTCTGAAGACCCGGTGAAAGTGGAAGACGCTCAAGCCCGCCCGCTCGGCCAGTTCGTCGAGTGTGGGAGCTTTCGCAGCCGACTCGATCCAACGGCAGGCCGCGGTAACCTTCTCGGCGTGCTGTTCGGCCAGCGACGGCTGATCCGGCTTGCAGCGCTTGCAGGGCCTGAAACCGGCGGCTTCGGCCGCTTCCGGGGTGCTATGGAACCGGATGTTTTCCGGCCGTGCCTGACGCGCCGCACAGGAGGGGCGGCAATACACGCCCGTCGTCTTGACGGAATACACGAACGTACCGTCGGCGCCGGCGTCACGGGCCACGACGGTGGCCCAGCGGGGGTCGCTCGTCGTTTCGGCCGCGCGATCGATCTGCTTTGCTGACATGCTCATACCAGCTCCTTCACGGGAGGCCGTCTCACGGAAGGCAGTGTAAAGCCAGCCGGCCCGGCCCGCACTCCGGTTCTTGCGGTCGAATTCGACCTGACTCCGATAGCCAGTCGGCGACCCTGCTAGATACCGCCGTGCGCGGACCGGTGCAAAGCATGTCGCCCCGGGCTCGCGTATGCTATAGCGATGTCCGAACCCCTGATCCTCCGCCAGAACGAGATTCGGGAGCTGCTCGATCCCGCCGCCTGCATCACGGCGGTGGAGCGTGCCTTCGTCGCCTACGCGAGCGGACGCGCGGAGTTGCCTGGAGTCATCCACCTCGACGTGCCGGAAGCGCGGGGCGAAGTCCACGTCAAAGCGGGGTACGTGCACGGGGGCGATTGCTGGGCAGTCAAGATCGCGACCGGATTCCCCGGCAATTCGGCGCTGGGCTTGCCGGCCAACAGTGGAATGGTGCTCGCATTCGACCCGCGAACCGGTGAACCGCTCGCGGTGATGCTCGACGGCGGATACGTCACCGATCTGCGGACGGCGGCAGCTGGGGCGGTGGCCGTGAAGCACCTCGGACGGGCGACACTGGGCACGGTGGCGGTGATCGGCACCGGCGCGCAGGCCAGGCTCCAGGTCGCGCTGCTCACCCAGGTGCGGCCATTCCACGAGCTCCGGATCTGGGGCCGGCGGCGCGACGCGGCCGAGCAGTGCCTGGCTGATCTCCGCGGCTCCGCAGGGTTGACCGGCGTGCCGATCTCGGTTGCGGCGACGGCCGAGGCGGCAGTGCGGGGAGCGGATCTCGTCTATACCGTCACAGCCAGCCGGTCGCCGATCGTACCGGCCGAGTGGCTGGCTCAAGGCAGTCTGGTGGTGGCCGTCGGCTCGGACGGCGCCGACAAGCAGGAGCTGGATGCGGGAGTGCTGGCCGCCGCCGATGTCGTCGTGGTGGACAGCCTGCCGCAGTGCCGGCGAATCGGCGAGCTGCACCATGCGCTTGCGGCCGGGGTGATCGACGAGTCGAGGGTGGTCGAGCTCGGGCGGGTGATCTCGCGAACCGCGTCGGGGCGGCGCTCGGACGCTGATCGCATCGTGTGCGACCTGACCGGCGTGGGTGTGCAGGACGTCGCCGCAGCTGAGGTCGTGCTCCAGCGGGCCCGTGCGGTGCGCGCGGGCGCGTCGTCCGGTGAGCCATGACACGGAAGCCCGGGCGCCCGGGCACGACCGTGCTACGATTCCGGCAGGTTTTCCCCCCACGCATTCATTACTGGAGGATTGAATGGCCACGAAGACTCACCCTCCATCCGCTTCACGGCCCGCGCATCCCCCGCGCGCGGATCGCGAACGCCGGGCGTCGCGCTTCCAGACGAAGAACGACCTCCCCGCCAACGTTCGAACCAAGGCAGTCAACCTGCTCAACCAGCGGCTGGCCGACTGTATCGACCTTCAAACCCAGTGCAAGCAGGCCCACTGGAACGTGAAGGGATCGAACTTCATCGCGCTCCACAAGCTGTTCGACGAGATCAACGA
>DASSUE010000089.1:0-4713 GCA_035707305.1 Gemmatimonadales bacterium | reverse complement strand
CCCATCGTGGGCGACGCGCCGCCGGCAACCGGCTCACTCGCGCTCCGCTTCATCGCCGGGATCCTGCTCGCTATCGGCTGGGTCGTGTTTCTCCAGGCCGCCCGCCGGTCGCTTGGCCTCGCGGGGGCGGCGCTCTCCTTCGCCCTCTGCGCCGGGGTGGTGTGGCTTCTGATCGAGCAGCGGCTGGTGTCGCCGTCGAGCGCGCGCGCGATCGGGCACATCGCGCTGATCGCGGTGGCGCTGGTGCTCGCGGTGGGAATGTCATGGTCGCACGTGAGCCGCCGGCTGAGCGGGCAGCTCGACACCGACGAGGTCAACTAGCGATTCAATGGCCGCGCCCATCCGTCAGTCGCAGTACGCCGACCTGCTCCGGGCCGAGCTGGTGGCCACGGATGCCCGGCTGCAGGGTCTGGCCGGCACACTGGGCGAGCGCGCGCTGAGCTGGGTCCCGGCGGCCGGCGGATGGAGCGTCGGACAGGTGCTCGAGCACCTGATCGTCGCCGCCGACAGCTATCTGACGCCAATGCGGCGCCTCATCTCGGAGAGGTCGGCAGCGATCGTGGGAGGCGGCGATCCGACGTGGCGACCATCGCTAATGGGCGGGCTGCTCGCCAGCTCACTCCGGTCGCCACGAAAGCTTCCCGCGCCCCGCGCCTATATCCCCGCACCGGTCCCGCGCCCCGACGTCCTGGAACAGTTACGGGCCCGGCTCAGGGACACCGCGCTGCTGCTCGACCGGGCCCGGCCGCTGGAATGGAACCGGATGCGATTGTCGTCACCCATCTCGCGGCTGATCCGGCTCAACCTGGGCGATTGCTTCGCGATCAGCGTAGCCCACGCGCACCGCCACGTCGGGCAGATCGACCGGATCCGATCGCAAGCCGGTTTTCCTTTGACGGCATGAGCCTTCGGGCCAGTGGCTGTGCCGGTCCCGCGAGCGCGGCGCTGTGCCTGCCGCCCGCCGGCCCGGTCGGGTAGAGTTCCAGCGGGCCTCCCAGCGACGGAGCGGAGTCAATGACCCTGGCGATCGACGTTCGGCGCACCGCCAATCCCAAGCCGAAGCCTCCAGCCGACCAGCTGGGGTTTGGAAAGCACTTCACGGATCACGTCTTCCGGATGTCGTATGCCTCCGATCGAGGCTGGCACGACGCGCGGATCGAGCCGCTGGGCGCTCTGCCGCTCGAACCCGCCTCGGCGGTGCTCCACTACGCGCAGACGATCTTCGACGGCCTCAAGGTGTTCCGCGCCAAGGACGGCGCGGTTCGGGCGTTCCGGCTGCACGATCACGCCCAGCGTATCAATCGGAGCGCGGAGCGGCTGTGCATGCCGCTGGTTGATCCCGAGCTCCTGGCCGCGTCGGTGACCGAGCTGGTGAAGGTGGAGCAGGATTGGGTTCCCTCGGCGCCAGGTACGGCGCTCTACGTGCGACCGACGATGATCGCGACCGAAGGGTTCCTCGGCGTGCGACCGGCGGAGCGCTACGAGTACTTCGTGTTGCTCACGCCGGTGGGCAACTATTACGGCGCCACTCGCGAGCCGGTGCGGATCTGGGTGGAGATGCGATACGTTCGTGCCGCGCCGGGCGGGCTGGGCGCGGCCAAGACCGGCGGCAACTACGCCGCGAGCCTCTACGCGGCGGCGGAAGCCAAGCGGCTGGGATTCGACCAGGTGCTCTGGCTCGACGCGCACGAGCGGCGGTTCGTGGAGGAAGTCGGCACCATGAATCTGTTCGTCCGGCTGGGCGACGAAGTCGTGACGCCGCCGCTGGACGGAACGATTCTCGCCGGCATCACGCGTGACAGCTCGCTTCGCCTGCTCCGCGAGTGGGGCCTCGCGGTGAGTGAGCGCCGGGTTTCGATCGACGAGATCCGCCGTGCCCACGCACGGGGAGAGCTCAAGGAAGTATTTGGAACCGGGACGGCGGCGGTGGTGTCACCGGTCGGCGAGCTGGGATTCCCGGACGGAAGCCTGATGGTCGGGAACGGCGCTCCCGGGGAGGTCGGAGAACGGCTCTATGACGCGCTCACCGGGATCCATTACGGCACCAAACAGGACCGGTATGGCTGGATGGTGCCCATCGCGTAGCACCCCGAGCCGCTCTTGAAAATCGCGGCTGTAACGTGTTTATTCGCTTTCCCTTCCGAGCACCCGGCCAGGTAGCTCAGTTGGTAGAGCACGTGACTGAAAATCACGGTGTCGGCGGTTCGATCCCGTCCCTGGCCATTCCCGCGGGGCGCCTTAGCGGCGCCCCGCGCCGCTTTCGCTGAACGCCTCTCGCGCAGCCAATAGCCGCCGGCGTTCGACCGCCGCGTGCTGGCCGTCGGCGCGCTGCTGGAGACCCTCCAGATCCAGCCGCTGGATCGCCGGGGGCATGGGGCTGAGCGTCGCGAGCGCCCGCCACAAGGCGCGCTTGCCCCAGATGCCAAGTGCCAGGAGCTCGAGCGCCTCGAAAAGGCGAAATCCATCGTTGTCAGGGTCGTCCCACCGGAGCTTGAGCCCGATCGCCTTCTC
This sequence comes from Gemmatimonadales bacterium, assembly GCA_035707305.1. GTDB lineage: Bacteria > Gemmatimonadota > Gemmatimonadetes > Gemmatimonadales > GWC2-71-9 > DASQPE01. The sequence continues at coordinate 2,202 of DASSUE010000089.1, read as the reverse complement.
CGCCAGCCACCCCGCGGCCTTGCGGACCAGATTTTCGCTCGATTCCACCTCGTTCAAGAGCTGTTTGAGCACTTGCTGGTCGGCCTCAATCTCGTTGCGCAGCATCGGCAGGAACTCGCGGTCCGCGGCATCCGGGGGCTCCTCGATCAGACGATCGAGCAGCTCGATCGCGGTGACCGACCCGGCGAGATGATCGTTGATGTACCGGACGAGGTGCGAATTCTCCATGGCAGATCCAAAGCTGATGCGGCGTCGTCAGCTACCCGCCCAACTAACTAATACCGTAATCCGCTGCCTCCCGTGAGCATCGTCACCGCTCACGGGCGCGCTTGCTGCGATTCCCGCCGGCGCGATAAGTTGGGCTATGATTCCCCCTACAACGCCGGCGGAAACCCATCCCGGCCCACCGCACCAAGCCCCCGCGCCGCCGGAGGTCCTGAAGCGGCGCCGGTTCCTCTCCCGTCTTTCGATTGGACTCTCGGCCGCCGCCGGCGCCGTCGTCGGCCTCCCAGTGGTCGGGTTTCTGTTCGCGCCGCTCCTGCGCCGCGCGCCGCGGGTGTGGCGGGCGGTCGGACGCGTGGACCAATTCGTCGCCGGTGAAGCCGTTGCGGTGACGTTCGACGACGCTTCACCCTTGCCGTGGTCAGGTGTGACGGCGCGCACGGCCGCCTGGCTCCGGCGGGACGACGCTGCGAGCTTCACGGCGTTCGCCGTCAACTGTACCCACCTCGGGTGTCCCGTACGGTGGGTTCGGAGCGCGGAGCTGTTTCTGTGTCCCTGCCACGGCGGCGTGTTCAACCGGGACGGAAGCGTCGCCGCCGGCCCGCCCCCTCGGCCGCTGACCCGTTATCCCGTCCGCATCCGCGACGGCCAGGTCGAGATCCAGACCGCTCCCACGCCTATTGCCTGAGACCGATCCATGAGGCGCCTTCTCGACTGGCTGGACGATCGCTCCGGCCTGGTGAGCTGGATGCGATGGGCGATGACGCACCCCGTGCCGCCGCGGACCGGCTGGTGGTACGTCTTCGGTAGCGCGACGTTCATCGCCTTCCTGCTCCAGGTCGTCACCGGCATCGCGCTGGCCACTGCCTACGTGCCGTCCAGCGGGCAGGCGTACGACAGTCTCAAGTTCATCACCGACCAGGCGCTGATGGGCCGGTTCCTGCGCGGGATGCACTACTTCGGCTCGTCGGCGATGGTGGTTCTGATCGGCATCCACGTCGCGCGCACGTACCTGATGGGCGCGTACAAGTTTCCCCGCGAGCTGAACTGGCTCACCGGGGCCGTGCTGTTGCTGCTCACGATGGCCCTGGCGTTCACCGGGCAACTGTTGCGCTGGGATCAGACCGCGGTGTGGTCGGTGATCGTGGGTGCCGCCCAGGCCGGCCGCGTGCCAGTGATCGGCGACGAGGTCGCCCGCTTCCTCCTGGCCGGTGACACCGTCGGCGGCGCCACCCTGAGCCGCTTCTTCGCCTTCCACGTCTTCTTCATTCCGGCCATCGTGTTCGCGCTGGTGGGCCTCCATCTCGCCCTGGTGCTGCGACACGGCATCTCGGAGCGGCCCGAGAAAGGAGTGCCGGTCGACAAGGCGACCTATCGCCAGCGATACAACGAGATGCTGGCGCGTGAAGGCGTGCCCTTCTGGCCCGATGCCGCGTGGCGGGACGTGGTCTTCGGTGCCGGCGTCGTGCTTATGGTAGCCGTCCTGGCCATCGTCGTGGGTCCGCCGGAGATCGGCCTGCCCCCCGATCCCAGCAACCTGGAGGCTTATCCCAAGCCCGACTGGTATTTCCTGTGGTACTTCGCGGTGCTGGCGTTCACGCCGCACCAGTGGGAGACGTTCGTGATCGTCGTGGCTCCCCTCCTGTTCGGTGCGATCCTCCTGCTCGTGCCGCTCTTCAACACGGGTCAGCGGAGTGTGAGCCACCGGCCCTGGGCACCCCTACTGGTCCTCATGATCGTGACGGTGATCGCGGCCTTCTGGGCGGCCGGGACCCGGGCCAGCTGGTCACCCGACTTTGCGGCCAAGCCCCTTCCGGCAGCGCTCTCGCCCGACTCGCTGAGCCTCGAGGCCCGGGGGGCGCGGCTGTTCTACGAGAAAGGTTGCGAATTTTGCCACCAGGTCGCAGGGCAGGGCGGCGAGCGGGGTCCGGATCTCAGCCATGTGGCAAACCGCATGAGCGCCCAGGAAATCGGCCTCCG
>DASSUE010000088.1:0-2381 GCA_035707305.1 Gemmatimonadales bacterium | reverse complement strand
GGCCGCGAACGACCTCCGGGCGAAGGGAAAGGTCCTGCTCGCCACGGTCAAGGGCGACGTGCACGACATCGGGAAGAACATCGTGGGCGTGGTCCTGCAGTGTAACAACTACCAGGTGATCGACCTCGGCGTGATGGTCCCCGCGGCCAAGATCGTCGAGACGGCGCGCGCAGAGAACGTGGACATCATAGGTCTGTCCGGACTTATCACGCCGTCGCTGGAGGAGATGTCGTTCACCGCCGGCGAGCTCGAGCGGGAAGGATTCCGTGTGCCGCTGCTCATCGGTGGCGCGACGACCTCCCGGGTGCACACCGCGGTCAAGATCGAGCCGCGGTATCACGGCGGCCCCACCGTGCACGTGCTGGACGCGTCGCGCGCAGTCGGCGTGGCGAGCAGCCTGCTCAGCGACGCCCAGCACGACGAGTTCGTGCGCCAGGTGCGCGAGGAATACCGCAAGGTGCGGGAGGACCGGGCGGCGTCAGACGGGAGCGCACGTGAGCGGCCGTCCCTGGAGGAGGCCCGCGCCAACCGGCTGCGCGTCGATACCACCGCGCCGGTCCCGCGGCCCTGCTTCCTCGGACCGCAGACATTCGCCCCCTACCCGCTTGCGGAATTGGTGGACTACATCGACTGGACGCCGTTCTTCCAGGCCTGGGAGCTGAGCGGCCGCTACCCGGCAATCCTGGACGATCCCAACGTCGGGCCCGCGGCGCGCAATCTGTTCGCCGACGCCCAGCAGATGCTGGACGAGATCGTAACCAAGGACCTGCTCGAGGCCCGCGCCGCCGTGGCGTTCTTCCCCGCGAACACCGTGGGCGACGATATCGAGCTGTACCCCGACGACCGCCGCCGCGATGTACGCGCGGTGCTGTACACGCTGCGGCAGCAGATCTCGAAGAGCGCCGGCCGGCCGAACCTCGCCCTGGCAGACTTCGTCGCCTCGCGCGAGAGCGGTGTCGCCGACTATGTCGGGGCGTTCGCGGTCACCGCGGGGCACCGGCTCGATCGGTTGGTCGCGAAGTACGAGGCGGCGCACGACGACTACTCTGCGATCCTCGCCAAGGCGCTGGCCGACCGGTTGGCCGAAGCGCTGGCCGAACGACTGCATGAACGGGTTCGCACCGAGCTGTGGGGCTATGCCCGCGGTGAGTCGCTGGACAACGAGTCGCTAATCCGCGAAGCGTACCAGGGCATCCGGCCGGCGCCGGGATATCCCGCGTGCCCCGACCACACCGAGAAGCGCACCCTGTTCGAATTGCTGGAGGCTGAGCAGCGCACCGGCATCACGCTTACCGAAAGTTTCGCCATGCTGCCCACCGCGGCAGTCAGCGGATGGTACTTCTGGCGCCCGGAGTCTCGGTACTTCGGGGTGGGAAAGATCTCCAGGGATCAGGTGGAGGATTACGCAAGGCGGAAGGGCATGGATGTGGCAATGGCGGAGAGATGGTTGGCGCCGAACTTGGCTTATGAGAGGTAGCCATGCCTTCCTTCCTTGACCTCCTAGCCGACAAGAAGGTCCATGTCTTCGACGGCGCCATGGGCACCATGCTCTACGGCCGAGGCATGTTCGTCAACGTCTGCTACGATGAGCTGAACGTCCGGACACCCGACCTCATCAGGGACATCCATCGTGACTACGTGAAGGCTGGAGCCGAAGTCCTGGAGACCAACACGTTCGGCGCCAACCCGGTGAAGCTCGGCCACTACGGGCTCGCGGCCGACACTGAGGCCATCAACGTGGCCGCCGCCCGTATCGCGCGGGAGGCGGCCGGGGCGCGGGCCGCTGTCGTCGGCGCCATCGGGCCGCTCGGTGTCCGAATCGAACCGTACGGCGAGATGGCCGTCAGCGAGGCGGTGGCGGCGTTCGAGCGCCAGGTGGCAGGTCTCATCGAGGGCGGCGTGGACGGGTTCATTCTCGAGACGTTCGGCGATGTGAGCGAGATCGGCGCGGCGGTGCGTGCGGTGCGCGCCCAGAGCGAGCTACCCATCGTCGCGCAGATGACCATCGGCACCGATGGGAAGACCCACTACGGAACCGACCCCCAAGCGTTCGGTCCCGAGCTGCAGGCCATGGGCGTCGACGTGATCGGGGTGAATTGCTCGGTGGGACCCGCGGGTGTGCTCGAGGCGGTGGAAAGGCTCGCAAAAGTGGTGAGCCTCCCGATCAGCGCGCAGCCCAACGCCGGCCTGCCTCGCGAGGTGGAGGACCGCAAGATCTACATGGCGAGCCCGGAGTACATGGGGCAGTACGCCAAGTGGATCGTGGAAGCCGGGGCGCGATTCGTGGGTGGGTGCTGCGGCACGACGCCGGAGCACATCCGTGAGATCGCGAAGTTCGTGCAGAGCGTGTCGCCCCGGCACCAGCCGGTGGGCGTCGTGTC
>DASSUE010000087.1:0-2786 GCA_035707305.1 Gemmatimonadales bacterium | reverse complement strand
TCGGTGCTGTTCATCCTTTCTGATTTCATGGCTGATGGCTGGGGCGGGGCGCTCGAGCGGCTCGCCCGGCGGCACGACGTCGTCGCGGTGCGCCTGACCGATCCGCGGGAGCGCACCCTCCCGGACGCGGGCCTCGCGGCGTTGGCCGATCCCGAGACCGGCGCCTGGCGCTGGGTGGATACCTCGAGCGCCGCAGTGCGGGAGCACTTCGCTCGCGCGGGTGCCGCCTTCGACGCCGAAGTGGAGCGGGAGCTCAGCCGCCGCGGCGCCGACCTGCTCCCGCTGGATACGACGGAACCGTACGGGGAAGCGCTGGTGGGCTTCTTCCGCCGGCGGGAGCGGCGGCGGGCGCGCACGGCATGGCCGCGTGCCCCAGGGCCAAGCCCTTCCAGGGATTCGCGGGCTCGAGAACCGCGTCATGCAGAGTTCACGTAAGGGCGCGCTGGGGGCGCTCGCCGTCATTCTCTGCGCGCCGGGGGCGGTCGCCCAGTCCGTGCCAACCGCGGCCACACTGGACGCGGCCGCCGCCGGGCGCTTCGCGCAGCTCGCGCTCAAGTGCCTGCACCAGGAGTACCCCAACAAGATCGCACACGTGCTCACGGGAGATGCCGACGTGCGGCCGCCGCGCGAGCTCTACCCCGCGTTCTATGGTTGCTACGACTGGCACTCCGCCGTGCACGGCCACTGGTTGCTCGTCCGGCTCGTGCGCAGGTTTCCCGATGCCGCATTCGCGCCCGCGGCGCGCGCCGCGCTCGCGCGCAGTCTCAGCGCCGAGAACCTCGCCGCGGAAGCCGCCTATCTGCGGCGCGCCGGTCGCGTGTCGTTCGAGCGCCCCTATGGTCTCGCTTGGCTGCTGCAACTGGCCGCGGAGCTGCGCGCGTGGCGCGATCCGCAATCGCAGGCGTGGGCTAACAATATCGCGCCGCTCGAGACTGAAGCGGCGCTGCGCATCAGGCGCTGGCTGCCCGACCTGCGTTACCCGATTCGCATCGGTGAGCACGATCAGACCGCGTTCGCTTTCGGCCTCATCTGGGATTGGGCGAGGGTGACGGGCGATGCCGACATGCATCGCTTGCTCGCCGACGCGGCCACGCGTTTCTACGGCAACGATCGCGATTGCCCGCTGCGATACGAGCCCTCGGGCCAGGACTTTCTGTCGCCGTGTATCGCCGAAGCCGACTTCATGCGCCGCGTACTCGATCGCCCCGCATTCAGCCGCTGGCTCGCGGCGGCGTTGCCGGGAATTCCGCGCAACGGAGACGCCGACTGGTTGCCGGTGGCGATCGTCACGAATCGCAGCGATCCCAAGCTGGCACATCTCGACGGGCTGAATTTGAGCCGCGCCTGGATGCTCGCGGGAATCGCACACGCGCTCGATCCTCGAGATCGGCGCATCGCGGCGTTGACGGCCGCTGCGCGCAAACATCGGGAGGCGGCCCTGCCGCAAGTCACGGGCGAACACTACGAAGGCGGACATTGGCTCGGCACGTTCGCGGTTTACCTCGTCACGGAAGCCGGCCTCGAATGACGCTCGGCAATGGTTTGCGAGAATCTCGGGTGCGACTCGGACGACGCTGAGGGCTCCAATCCCAGCACCGCCCACACCGGCCGGTGATCGCTCGCCCCGCGGGCGTTCCGCTCCACCCCGACGCTCCGCACCTGGTCCCGGCTGAAGCCCCGCGCGAGCAGGTGGTCCCAGCCCCACAACATGAACGTCTCCCCGAACGACTGCGTAAGCCAGAGAAAACCCTTGTCCATGAAGTACTGGCCGATCCCGTAGCTGTTGAGGTCCCCGGCCACGATTATCCGGTCGCGCGCAGCCGCCGCATCCTTCAGAACGGCATCCGCCTGCTCGACCCGCTCCTCCGCGCTGATGCTGCCCTGGGTCTCGAGATGGACCGAGTACACGCGCAGCCGCTCACGCCCGATACGGATGCGCACCGCCGTCGCGCTCCGGCGCTGGCGGCGGAACACGCTCGCGTGCGGGAATGGCACCCGCCAGGCGCTGTCGATCCTCCAGCGCGTCAGCACGGCGGGACCGAAGAACGTGTCGGTGACCGCATGGATGGTGGACGGCAGGTAGGCGTAGTTCATCCTGAGCGCCCGGGCGATGCGCTCGGTGCCCGCGTCGTCCATCTCCTGCAGGGTGATGATGTCGGCGCCCCGGAGGCTGTCGCTGTCACGGAGCACTTCGATCGCCCGATCGATCTCTCGGGCGTACTTGATGTTGAAGGTCACCACCCGGATCTCGGCCGGGGTGACGTCGGGCGGCCGCGCTGCGTAGCGACCTTCGAACCGGGGAGCGGCGGCGTCGGTGAAGTTCACCGGGCGACCGCATGAAACCGGGAGGAGCAGGAGAAGCGGAAGGAACGGGACCCCGCCTCTCCGACCGGTACGTCGTTTCAGCAAATCATCTGCCTCCTGCTCCTCCCGCTCTTCCCGCCTCTTTCAATCCCGCCAGACTCCGCGCGCGGTTCGGTTGGCGCTCCAGCGCGGTCTCGAAGACTTGCGCCGCCTCCGCGCGCCGGCCCGCCTCCAGCAACATCTCCCCGTACAGCTCGCGGGACGGCAGGACCGCACCCGGGGTAACCGGATGCTTCTCCGTCACGTCGTCGAGATCCGCGGCAGCCCGGGCCTGGACCAGGGCCTTTGCCGTGTCGCCCTCCGCCCACGTCACCCACGCTTCGGCCGCCATCCGCTGGATCCGCACCTGTGTGGCCCAGTAGGTCTGCGGGCCACCCGCGGCCTGGAGCACCTTTTCCAGCGCCGCGAGGCTGTCGAGCTCA
>DASSUE010000086.1:0-10467 GCA_035707305.1 Gemmatimonadales bacterium | reverse complement strand
CCACTGGGGTCCGGGCGATCATGGTTCCATGACGCGACATCACTTCGCGGCAGCGGGGTTGGCTCTGCTTGCCGTGGGTCCAGAGCGGCGCGTACGCGTGGTCGCGGTAAACCCCGCGCACCAGCTTCCACCGCCCGCGAGCGACGTAGTCCGGTGCCTGCTTCGAGGTCGCCGCGCCCCGGATCGCTCCGGTTACCCGCTCCTGGGTGTCGTCCCGGCAGCCCGCCACGGCAAGCAGAGCCAACCCCGCTGCCGCGAAGTGATGTCGCGTCATGGAACCATGATCGCCCGGACCCCAGTGGGGGGTCCGTGCGAGGTCTCACATGCCGGGCTGGATCACGAAACTGCTGTGATGGCGGGGTGGTACGCGAAGAGGACGGTGCCGCCCTTGATCAACCGGATGACACGAGGCGCCGCGGAACGGCTCACGGCGGGACAACCCTGGCTCCGGCCGAGTCGGCCGAGCTGGCTGACGATACCGGGGTTCACATAGTCGGCGCCGTGCAGCACGATCGCACGGGCCATGGCCTGGTCGTTCGAGGCATCGAGTCCTTCGAGCCGGAGCGAGAGCCCATGCTTGCCGTGGTAGATGGCGCCGGTGATGAAGGTGCCGAGGCTCGACTGGAGGCTGCCGGCCCGGTTGGAGAACCGCTCCGACTCGTCGCCGCCGGTGTTGCGCCCGTGGGCGACCAGCTCGTGCTCCAACACCACGCCACGGGAAACGTCGAGTACCCAGAGGCGCTTCTCCCGCGAGAGCCGGCTGTAGTCAATGACCGTGAGGATCGGGCTCGTGGTCTTGCCTTCGGCGGTAGCCCGGGCGTGCGCCTTCAGGGCCAGCTCGAGCACCGCGGGCCGAAGTCCGTTCCGTTCGGCGGCCGCGGTGAGCCGCTCCGATGTGCTGGGGTCAGCTGTGCCGGGGGCAGCCGCGGCTGCCACCAATGGCAGAGCCACGAAGCCGAACGAGCACAGAAGTAACCGGGACACGGGGGGGAACCAGCGCCGCATCTTCAATCCCCTCAGTAGGTTATTCCTGCCGATCCAGCCAAGAACCGTCGGGACCCGCGGGAGGCTCCAGTTCTAAATACTGCAGCGGCACTAACTTAGCGAGCCGAGCAGCTCGGGAACGACCAGGCCGCTCGGCTGGCACGTGGACGCCATAATAAGGATGGGGCTCGGCTGGTCAACCCGGCAAGGTCGGATAAAGACAGCAGCGCCCATCCGCCACTTCAGCGTGGCGCTCGGGCGCGCAGCTCCTCGAACCAGTTTTCGGTGAAGATGATCTCGGTGTCCTCGGTCGCGGCGGCGCTCCGGAGCATCACGAAGCGCTTGTCGTCCGGCGCCACGTCATAGGTCGGGAAACTAGGGATCAGCAGAAAGGAATTCGCCGAGAAGAGCACCTTCGGCTGTCCCACCTCGAGGGTAGCCCCTGAGGCACGGACCGGGGTAACAACCATTTCCAGCCTGCCGTTGATGTAGAACAGCTCCCGGCCGCTCTTCGCCCATCGGGGAGCGGAGCCCCCGCTCAACGACACCTGCCACCGGCCACCGGCCACGTCCGGAAACGGTCGGACGTAGACTTCCGCGGTCCCCGATTCGTTCGACGCGTACGCCAGCCAGCGCCCGTCCGGCGAGAGCGCGGGCGAGGTCTCGGCGGCCGGAGTGTTCAGTAACGGCACGAGCGTGGTATCGCCGGCCTTGAGACCGAAAATGTCCCCGTTGCCCACCTCGTTGAGGCTGCGCCGGAGCACCATCCACCGTCCATCGCGCGACTGCTCCACCTGCCCGAAGCTGAACGACGACTTGAGGGCCTGCTGTGGTGCCCCCGTTCCGTCCGCGCGGCTGATGGTCGGCAGGCCCGCGCCAAGCCCACCGATGTCCGCGAGGTACAGCAGCGACCGTTGGTCGGAAGTCCAGGTTGGACGGAATCGGGCGTTATCCCCGAAGGTGATCCGCGAGAACGGGCCCGAGGGGAGTTGCTTCACCCAGACGTCCTGGGCCGCCAGCCGATTGAGCGTGACCGCGAGGCTCTTTCCGTCCGGCGACAGCGACACCGACTCGAGCGTTCCCTGCGGATCCCAGGCGGGGTCTACCGGCGCCGCCTTTCCCTCCCGGTCCACCCAGAACGGCACGCTCGAGGCAGACGAGCCGCCGGTGGCATAGATGAACGTGCCGTTGCGGGAGACGGCCATGTTCTCCTCGAACGGTCCGGAGCGAAGTCCCTCCAGGATGGCGACCGGCGATCCGATCATCTCAAGCCTGTCCGGATCGAACGGAACCGCGAGCAGCTTGCCTTCGGCGGTGACCACCAGAAGGTGGCCCGACGCAGCGTAGCGGGCGTAGAGGCCGCGGATGATCGGCTTCGCCTCGCCGTTCGGCAATTTCTTGACGAAGATGTCGAACTCGGTCGGCGGCTGGCCGGCGCGGCGTACTCGGAAGAGCACGCCTTTCCCTCCGGGCAGCACGTGCGGCCATTCCGCTCCGATCTCACGGCGCTGCTGGGAGAAATGATAGATCTCTTCCAGCGGCCCGCCGGTCGCGCGGATCCGGCCGATGCCGGAGTCCACCTCGACGTACACGTACCCGTCGTCGCCCCAATCGCCGCCGGTGGAGTTGATGCTGTCGGACAGCGTGAGCGGCGGCCCTCCCTCGAGCGACAACACGCGGACGGTACGACCGTTCCAGATGTACCCGAGCTGCTTCCCGTCGGGGGAGAGGAAGGGACTGACCGCTCCATCCGTCCCCGGGATCGGCGACGGCCTGAGCTTGCCGAGCTCGCGCAGCCAAAGGCGCGAGCTTCCTTCTCCTGGGCCGACGTACGCGATTTTCCGCCCATCGGACGAGATCGTCATACTGCCGGCGGTGGGGCGAGGCTGGAGACCCTCGCCGGGCCGGAAGAGCAGGCTGAATCGGTTGACTTCGGGTTTGGGCGGTGGACGGAACCAGCCCCAAAGCGCGGCAGCGGTGGCCAGGACGGCCACGAGCAGGGCACCAACCGTGAGGGCGGCCGGTCGCCCTGCCTTCGACGGTGCCGGGGCGGCCGCAGGTATCGCGACGGTCGTGGCCGCCGAGTGCCTCGGGGCAGCCAGCGCCTGCGCGAGCTCCGCCGCAGTGTTGAAGCGGTCGGCCGGGAGCTTCTCGAGCGCGGTGAGCACCGCCGTCTCCACATGCGGCGGGATGGTGTGGCGCTGCGGCAGTAACGGTCGCGGTGTTTCCGTGACCACCCGGGCGACGATGGCCTGGGCGGTAGAGCCCGTGAAGGGCGGATCGCCGGTGAGCATCTCGTACAGCACCGCGCCGAGGGCGTAGACGTCCGACCGCGGGGTGATCTCCCGCTCGCCCATGGCCTGCTCGGGACTCATGTAATGCGGGGTGCCGAGCGACATGCCAGTCTCGGTCATCCGGTCGCCGCCGGCCTTGCTGGCCGCGAGCGCGATCCCGAAGTCCGCCACCAGCGCCTGCCCATCGTGCAGCAGGATATTCTCCGGCTTGATATCGCGGTGAACCACCCCGTGGCGGTGGGCATAGTCCAGCGCCGAGGCGACTTCCGTCGCGATCCGCACGGCGTCGGCCACCGGGAGCTGCTTCTCCTTCCGGAGCCGGTCGCGGAGGGTCTCTCCCTCGACGAACGGCATGACGTAGAAGAGGAAGGAGTCGGCCTCGCCCGAATCGAACAGCGGTAAGATGTGGGGGTGCTGCAGGTTGGCGGTGAGCTTGATCTCCGCCAGGAACCGCTCGGCGCCGATCACAGCCGACAGCTCCGGCTTGAGCACCTTCACCGCGACCCGCCGGTCGTGCCGGAGGTCCTGGGCCAGGTACACCGTGGCCATTCCCCCAGCGCCAATCTCGGTGTCGAGCCTGTAGCGCTCAGCAAACGCCGTCCGAAGCCGGCCGAGGAGGTCGGGCACGTGGTCCATCTTGTTATGGGATGGTGCAAGATGGGGTGTAACCGCGGCTTCGGCTAGGGAAGCGCTCCACCCACGGGGTCAACAGCGCTACTTGACGAGTCATGTATTCGACCGCAGTATGGCCCATCGACTCCAGTACCAAGCTGCACTACCACTCTCCCCTCGGAGCCACCCTCCGGGGCGTAGCACCTCCTGAAGGCCCATCGAAAAACGGGTCACCCCGGTATGTCGCAGCAGAAAGGAAACACCCTATGAGCCGTGCACGCGTCAGAATTGGCGTGCTCCTGGCCGCGCTCTGGGCAGTACCGCTGGGCGCGCAGGAGCCCGTCGGCACCATCCAAGGAACCGTCACCGACTCGGCCGCGCAGCCGATCCAGGGCGTCACGGTCTCGATCGGCTCGCGGAGCGCCGTCAGCCGCCCCGATGGCCGCTACACGCTGGGGAACGTCCCGGCCGGGTCCGGCACGGTCCAGGCGAGGATGATCGGCTATACCCTGGCCGACCAAGCCTACACGCTGGCTCCCGGCCAGGCGCTCGACCTGGACATCGTCATGAACCCGCAGGCGATCGAGCTGGCCGAGATCGTCGCGGTGGGCTATGGCGAGCAGACGGCGGGCAACATCACCGGTGCGGTCACCAGCGTGAATTCCGACGAATTCAACAAGGGCCGCATCGTGAACCCCACCGAGCTGATCGCCACCAAGGTCGCCGGGGTCCAGGTGGTCGAGAACAACGAGCCGGGGGCCGGAATCGCCATCCGGATTCGGGGTACCACCTCGGTGAACGCCGCGAGCGATCCGCTGTACGTGGTCGACGGGATGCCGCTGGGCTCGGGCGCGGGGACCGGCCCGAACACCGGGCGGGACGCCCTCAACTTCCTCAATCCCGACGACATCGAGAACATCACCGTCCTCAGGGATGCTTCCATGGCGTCGATCTACGGCGCCAACGCGGCGAACGGCGTAGTGCTGATCACGACCAAGACCGGTCGCAACCGCCCGTCGTTCGAGTACAGCGGCAACGTCTCCGCCTCGACCATCGACAACCGGCCGACGGTGCTGAACGCGGAGCAGTTCCGCGCCGCCGTGGCGCAGTTCGCGCCTCAGAACGTGCAGCACTTGGGCGACGCCAACACCAACTGGTTCGATCCGGTGGACCGCACGGGGATCGGGCACGAGCACAACGTGGCGTTCTCCAGCGCGGGTGAGCGGAGCAACTTCCGGGTGTCGTTCAACTACCTGAATCAGAAGGGGATCATCGAGACTACCGGCGCCGAACGCATGTCGCTCGGCCTCAACTACAACCAGCTCTTGTTCAGCGACCGCCTCAACCTGAAGGTGAACCTGCGCGGCGCTCGCACCGAGGACCACTTCGCCCAGAACGGCGTGCTGTCCAACGCGATCCAGATGTCACCGACGCAGCCGATCACCGACCCCAACAGCCCGAGCGGCTTCTTCGAGTGGCCCGGCAACATCCTCACGTCGCCGGACAATCCGGCAGCGATCGTGGCGCTCGCCACCGACCAGGCCACGACGTACCGCGCCCTCGGCAACTTGCAGGCGCAGTATTCTCTCCCGTTCATCACCGGTCTGCAGGCGAACGTCAACTTCGGCTTCGATCTGATCGAGGGCAAGCGGGAGATCTTCACACCGGCCATCCTACACGAGCAGCAGAAGACCGGCGACCGCGGCACCTACATCCGCCGCGAGCCGAGCCAGCTGAACTCGGTGCTCGAGACGTACCTGAACTATGCGGCACCGCGGAAGGTCGGCCCGGGCTCGCTGGAGCTCACCGCCGGTTACTCCTACGCCGACGTCAACGTGGATTCGACCAAGGTGGAGGCGCGAAGGCTGAGCACCGATCTGCTCGGGGTGGACGGGTTCCCCGCCGCTGAGCAGATCCAGAACTTCGTCGACGTTCAGGATAGCAAGCTCATCTCGTTCTTCGGCCGGCTCAACTACAACATCAACGACAAGTACCTGCTGGCGGCCAGCATGCGCCGTGACGGCTCCTCGCGGTTCGGCGAGGGAAACGACTGGGGCACCTTCCCGTCGGTCGCGGTCGCCTGGCGGCTCTCGCAGGAGCCGTTCCTCCGGGGCTGGTCGGGGCTCTCCGACTTGAAGCTGCGCGCCTCGTGGGCCATCACCGGGAACCAGGCGTTCGCGAACTATCAGCAGTACACCACCTACCAGGTGGGCGACGCGCAGACGCAGTACCTGTTTGGCGACACGGTGATCACCACCGTCCGGCCGGGCGCGGTGGATGCGAACATCAAGTGGGAGGAGACCCGCTCGTTCGACATCGGCCTCGATTTCGGCTTCGCCAACCAACGGATCAGCGGCGCCATTGACTGGTACGACAAGAAGACCACCGACCTCATCTTCACGGTGCCGGTGGCCGCGGGAACCAACCTGTCGAACTTCGTCACCACCAACATCGGGAGCATGCGGAACCGGGGCATCGAGTTCAGCCTCAGCGCCGACGTGCTCCAGGCGCCGGGGGGCGGCCTCTCGTGGCGAGCCGATTTCACCGCTGCCCGGAACACGAACGAGCTGCTCGCCATCAACCCGTTCGCGGGCGGAGCGACGCAAATCCTCACTGGCGGCGCGGGCGGCGGGGTGGGTACGCTGATCCAGGTGCTCACCCCTGGCGAGCCGGTCAACTCCTTCTTCGTCTACGAGCACCGGCGAGACGCGAACGGGCTCCCGGTCAACTCCGACTTCGACGGAAACGGCACGATCAACGACCTCGACTTCTACGTCGACCGGAACTCGGACGGAGTGATCAACGTGGACGACCGCCGGCCGTTCCACGACCCGGCGCCGAAGTGGATCCTGGGCCACTCGTCGTACCTGGGATACGGCAACCTCGACCTGAGCTTCACGCTGCGGGCGCACCTGGGGAACTACGTGTACAACAATATCGCGTCGAACCTCGGCACCTACTCGGAAGTGGGCCGCACCCGGCCGTACAATCTCCACACCTCCGTGCTGGAGACCGGGTTCCTGACCCAACAGCTCTTGTCGGACTATTACGTGGAAAAGGCCTCGTACCTCCGGATGGACAACGTCACGCTCGGGTACAACTTCAACCTCCGGAACCGGGCGGCCCGCGTCTTCCTAACGGCGCAGAACCTCTTCACGGTCACGGGGTACAGCGGCGTAGATCCCAACGCCAACGTCGGGTCGGCGGCCGACACCCGCACCAACGCGCTCAACGGCATCGACAACAACATCTGGCCCCGGTCGCGCACGTTCACCGGCGGCTTGAGCATCCGTTTCTAGCCCGACACCATGAACCCGAGCTTCGATAGAGGGATCGAGATATGACCCGAGGCTTCAACAGGGTGCTCGCCGCCGCCGCTGCTCTCTTCCTGCTCCTCGCCACAGGCGGGTGCACGGACACGACGGTGGAGCCGGAGAGCACCATCACCGAGGCGAACATCTTCACCGATCCGAATTCGTACGAGGCCTTTGTCGCCAAGATTTACGCCGGGCTGGCCGTGAGCGGACAGCAGGGCCCTGCCGGCCTGCGGGACATCCAGGGCATCGACGAGGGATTCTCTCAGTACCTCCGGCTCTACTGGCAGTTGCAGGAGCTCCCCACCGACGAGGCGGTGATCGCCTGGGGGGACGTCGGCATTCCGGAGATGAACACCCAGCAATGGGCATCGTCGAACCCGTTCGTCGTGGCGATGTATTACCGGATCTTCTTCCAGGTGATGATGGCGAATCAGTTCCTGCGAGAGACTACCGACGAGAAGCTGACTGAGCGGAGCGTAGCGGACGCGCTCCGAGCACGGATCCAGGGCTTCCGCGACGAGGCCCGGTTCCTCCGCGCACTGAGCTACTGGCACGGGGTCGATCTGTTCGCCAACATCCCCCTCGTGACCGAAGCGGACGCGCTGGGCCTCTCGCCGCCGCAGCAGGCCACCCGCACGCAGCTCTACGACTTTATCGTGACCGAGCTGATCGACCTTCAGGGGCGCTTGGCGTCACCCGGCGTGGCCGGCTACGGCCGCGCCACCAACGCTGCCGCCGCGATGCTACTGGCCAAGGTGTACCTGAACGCCGGGGTCTACACCGGCACACCGCGCTACGCCGAGGCCCTGGCCGCCAGCGAGGCCGTTATCGCCGGGCCGTTCTCGCTGAGCCCGGTGTACCGGAACAACTTCCTGGCCGACAACAACACGTCACCCGAGATCGTCTTCCCCATCGTGCAGGACGGCGATGCCACGAAGTCGTTCGGGGGCACCACGTTCCTGGTCCACGCCGCCTGTGGCGGGGCCATGGCCCCGGCCAGCCTCGGCGTGGACGGCTGCTGGGCGGGGCTCAGGCTCAAGGAGGAGGCCTTCAACTTCTATGCTGCCGGCGACCAGCGGGCGTCGTACTTCTTCACCGCCCAACCGGCTGCGATCAGCCGCATCAGCAACTTCGGCGAGGGCGTTCCCGCGCCTAAGTTCGCCAACGTCACCTCGACCGGAGATCCGGGATCCAATTTGGTTCACCCGGATACCGACTTCCCAGTGTTCCGTCTGGCCGAGGCCTACCTGACGTACGCCGAGGCCCACCTCCGGGGCGGCGGCGGAAGCCGGGCGCAGGCGCTCGCGTACGTGAATGCGCTCCGGCAGCGGGCGGGTGTCGCCGACATCACCGACGCCGAGCTGACGCTCGACTTCATCCTGGCCGAGCGCGGCCGCGAGCTTCTGTGGGAAGCCCACCGGCGCACTGATCTGGTCCGGTACGGGCTCTTCACCGGCGGCGCTTACATCTGGTCCTGGAAAGGCGGGACGGCGGCCGGCACAGCCACCGAGAGCTTCCGCGATCTCTATCCGCTGCCCGCCTCGGAGCTGGTGGCAAACCCGAACCTGACGCAGAACCCGGGGTACTGAACTAACAACCCTCATTCCGTGTCGTTCCGTGCCTTCCGTGCTTCCGTGGTGTGCAGTCATCCTCTTCACCACGGAAGCACGGAATACACGGAGGAAGCACGGAACAGGCGCGTTAACAGCTCCGCTGCCGATACGAGTAGCGGGGCTGTTGGCTGGAGGAGCACCGTTCATGCAGCAGTTCCTGGTGGTGGCCGGACTCGGCCTCACCCTGGCACCGCTTCCGGACACCTCTTGGGTGGCCCGGAGCGTCCTCTACGAGGTGTTCGTGCAGGACTTCTCTCCCTCCGGCACGCTCCGCGGTGTTACTGAAGGACTGGACCGGATCCAGGCGGTCGGGGCGAACGTCGTGTGGCTGATGCCGATTCATCCGATCGGCGAGATCAACCGGAAGGGAACCCTCGGCTCGCCCTACGCCGCGCGGGACTACCGCGCGATCAATCCGGCCTATGGGACCGCCGACGATTTTCGGGCGCTGGTGGATGCGGTGCACCAGCGGGGGATGAAGCTGATTCTGGACTGGGTCCCCGACCACACCTCGCCCGATCATCCGTGGGTGAAGCAGCATCCCGACTTCTACATCCGGAATGCGAAGGGCGAGCCCAGCGTCCCCCGCGATCCGGAAGGGAAGCTGACCGACTGGACCGACGTGGTGCAGCTCGACTACGGCAATCCGAACGTCCGGCGGGAGATGATCGCGACGATGCGGTACTGGCTCCAGGAGTACGGCATCGACGGCTTCCGGGTGGACGTCGCCGGATTCCTTCCCAACGCATTCTGGCGCGAGGCGGTGCCGGCGCTCCGCGCCTCGGTTCGCCGCCCCATCCTCCTGCTCGCGGAGTGGGACGACCTCGAGCTGCACCGTCTGGGGTTCGATCTCACCTACGGGTGGGACTCGTACAAGCGAGTCAAAGCCGTGTGGCAAGGGAAGCCGGCCGCGAGCTTCGTTCAGGCCGAGCTCGAGGACATGAAGAAGATGCCGCGGGGCGGCGCGCGAATGCGGTTCACCACCAACCACGACGAGACCGCGTGGGACGCACCGCCGGTCAAGATCTTCCGCGGATCCGCGGGGGCTCGCGCGGCGTTCACCGCGATCGCGCTGCTACCGGGCCGGCCGCTGATCTACAACGGCCAGGAGGTCGAAAGTCCGCAGCAGCTGGGCCTGTTCGAGCCGCAGCCGGTGATGTGGAAGCAGCCGGACTCGGCGGCGGCCACGTCGTTTTACCGGCGGGTGCTGGAGCTCACGAGCAACGATCCGTCGGTGCTCGCGGGCGATTTCGCGGAGGTGAAGACCAGCGCCCCAAAGGACGTGATTGCCTACCGGCGGGGCGAGCTGGTGGTGCTGGTGAACGCGCGGGCTCGCGCGATGAAGGTGACCGTAAAGGACCGAGCGGTGGACGGCGCGAAAGATCTCTTGTCGGAACGGACGCAGCGGGGCGGTGAGATCTCGCTGCCGGCCTACGGCGTTATGGTGTTGAGGACTATGGCCGCACGGTAGCGGTGGTGTTGAACAGCTGCGTAGCGACCGCGACATCCACCACGGCCCCGGGTGCGAGCAGCAGCGGACCGGAGCGGAACAGCTGGCCCGAGGCGGTTCGGACCTGGATTTCGACCGACCCACCCGCGAGCAGTGACGGCGGAATCGAGAAACTGCCCCGCATCCCCGGATGGACT
>DASSUE010000085.1:0-3274 GCA_035707305.1 Gemmatimonadales bacterium | reverse complement strand
CGACGGGGCGCTGCCGCTCTCGGGAACGATCTTCGTGACGGTGAACGACAACGACAAGAACAGCGTCGTACCCATCGTGCGGCGCTTTCACGGGCTGGGCTTCAAGGTGCTCGCCACGGAGGGTACCGCGCGTCATCTTCGAGCCCGCGGCATCCCCGCCGCTCGGGTCATGAAGGTGTACGAAGGCCGGCCCAACGCGATCGACCTGCTGGTGTCCGGCGAAATCCAGCTCCTCATCAATACACCGCTCGGGAAGCTGACCCAGCAGGACGACTACGCGATCCGTCGAGCGGCGCTCCAACACCGGGTGCCGTACACGACGACCCTCTCCGCCGCGTCGGCGGCGTCGGACGCGATCATCGCGCTCCGGAGCCGCGCGGGCGAGGTTCGGTCGCTTCAGGAGTGGCACGCGCTGGCCCGAGAGATGTCCGCCGAATGGACCGGTTGAGCGCGCGCGATCCGCGGATCGCAGCAGCATTGCGATCCCGGGTACAAGGCGAAGTCCGGGAGCGGGAGGGAGTGGGGCGGTACTCCACATACCGGATCGGAGGACCGGCCACGGTGCTGCTGCCCGCTAGCCCGGACGACGTCTCGGCGGCGCTCCGATTCGCCGCTGATGAAGGGCTGGCGTGGTTCGCGCTCGGCCTCGGCTCCAATCTCCTCCTGCCCGACGACGGACTCGATGCGCTGGTGATCCGCATCGGCAAGGGTCTCGACCAGCTGGCTCGCGAAGGCGATTGCTGGCGGATCGGCGCCGGGTTGCCGGCGCCCCTCGCCGCCCGTCGCACCGCTGAAGCGGGCTACGCGGGGCTGCACATCTTCGTGGGCGTCCCCGGATCGGTCGGTGGCGGGGTGTACATGAACGCCGGCTGTCACGGCGGCGACTGGGCGGCTGTCGTCGAGACCGTGACCGTGGTGCACGCGAGCGGGGACACCGAGGTGCTGGGGCGCGAGCAGGTTCCGTTCGCCTATCGCCGCAGCGGGCTGACGGGGCGTGTGGTCGTGGGGACGACGGTGCGGCTCCGCGCGGAGGACCCCAGCAGAATCGGCGCGGAACTGGAGGAGATGTACCGCTGGCGTCGCGAGGGGACGCCGTTCAACCAGCCGTGCTGCGGGAGCGTGTTTCAGAATCCCGGGGGCCCGAGCTGGAAACGGGAGGGCGGCCCGCGCACTGCGGGCCAGCTCATCGAGGCCGCGGGGCTCAAGGGGTTTCGGATCGGCGGGGCGGAAGTGTCGCCGATGCACGCGAACTACTTCGTGAACACCGGCGACGCCACGGCGGCTGACGTCCGCGGCCTGATCAGCCACGCCCGAAGGACGGTGGAGGATGCGTTCGGAGTGCGCCTCGAGACCGAGGTCAAGCTCATCGGGCGGTGGGGTGAATACCTCGGAGGGGATGCCCATGGGTGAGTACTTCGTGCACCAGTCGAGCTACGTGGACGAGGGCGCGCGCATCGGCGCCGGCTCCAAGGTCTGGCACTTCTGCCACATCCTGTCGGGCGCGGTTATCGGTGAGCGGTGCAACCTGGGCCAGAACGTGGTCGTGATGGGTGGTACCCGCATCGGCAACAACGTGAAGATCCAGAACAACGTCTCGGTCTACGAGGGCGTCACTCTGGAAGACGACGTCTTCTGTGGACCGAGCTGCGTGTTCACCAACGTGCTCAATCCCCGGAGTCACGTGTCGCGCAAGCACGAATACCGTCCCACCCTGGTGCGGCGTGGCGCCAGCATCGGCGCCAACGCCACGATCATCTGCGGCACCACCATCGGGCAATACGCCCTCGTCGCGGCGGGTGCCGTTGTGGCTGCCTCGGTGCCCGATTTCGCGCTGGTGCTCGGCGTCCCGGCTCGCCGGGTGGGATGGATGTGCCGGTGCGGCGCCAGACTTTCAGTGGCCGACGGCGGGGCGCGGTGCGCCGATTGCGGCACTGAATACCACGAGTCCGGCGGTGTGCTTTCGTTGCGTTGATTCTCGAGTGCGAGGCGGCTAACTTCTTAAGCTTCCGGCAGTTTGGCCCTATCGCATTATTCCCGGGTGAGCCGTTGAACGTTCCCCTCTTAGACCTCGTAGCCCAATACCAGAGCATCAAGGACGCCGTCGTTCCGGCGCTCGAGTCGGTCATCGGGCGGCAGCAATTCATCATGGGTCCGGAGGTGGGCGAGCTGGAATGTGCGGTGGCCGGCCTTACCGGCGTCCGCCAGGCCATCGCATGCGCCAGCGGCACCGACGCGCTCCTGTTGCCGCTCAAGGCCATGGGACTCGCGCCCGGCGACGAGGTCATCACTCCGGCGTTCACGTTCTTCGCCACGGCTGGGGCGATTCACAACGCCGGGGGGACCCCGGTCTTCGTCGACATCGATCCGGCCACCTACCTCGTCGATCCGGCCGCGATCGAAGCAGCCGTAACCCCGCGAACCCGCGCGATCACGGTGGTGCATCTCTACGGCCAGATGGCGCCGATGGAGCGGATCCTCGCCATCGCCGAGCGGCACGGTCTCGCCGTGATCGAAGACGCAGCGCAGGCGATCGGTGCCCGACGGGTCATCGATGGCGCGCCGCGCGCAGCCGGTGCGCTGGGATTCGTCGGTACGCTCTCGTTCTTCCCCAGCAAGAATCTGGGGGCGTGGGGCGATGGTGGGATGATCTTGACGCAAGACGAGGCGTTGGGCGCCCGGCTCCGGAAGCTGCGCCTCCACGGCGGTGCGAAGCAGTATCACCACGAGGAAGTGGGCACCAACAGCCGGCTCGATACGCTGCAGGCCGCTGTGCTGCTGGTCAAGCTCCGATATCTGGCCGCGTGGACGGAGGCCCGGCGGCAGCGGGCGGCGCGGTACGATCGCGCGTTGACGCCGCTGGCCGCGGTCTGCGCGCCGAAAGTGGACCCGGCCAATGAGCACGTGTACCACCAGTACACGATTCGGGCCGACCGGCGCGACGAGCTCGCGGCGGATCTCAAGAGCAGGGGCATCGGCCACGCGGTCTACTACCCCGTGGCGCTGCACCTGCAACCCTGCTTCGCGTCGCTGGGATATCAGCGCGGCAGTCTCCCGGCGACCGAGGCCGCGATGGCCTCCGTGCTGTCGTTGCCGATCTATCCGGAGCTCACCGACGCGCAGCAGGACACGGTGATCGCGGCGATCCGGGACTTCTACGCGTGACACGGTGGGCATGACACGCGTCCGCGTCGGCGTGATCGGCGCCGGCGCTTGGGGCAAGAATCATGTACGAACGCTCGCCGCGTTGCCCGAGACCGAGCTCGCCGCGGTGTGC
>DASSUE010000084.1:0-6652 GCA_035707305.1 Gemmatimonadales bacterium | reverse complement strand
CCGGGCCTACGTCGTCTGAACGCTGCGGCCTACCGCAGCTGACCCTCGTATCGCCGCGCAAGCTCGGCGAGCACCGAGTCCACCCGCTGCGCCACCGGATGCTCGGCCGCCACCTGCCGCTCCAGCTCGCGCTCCGGCAGCGACGGGTCGACCATCCTCCGAAACACCGTCTCCACTCTCAGCTCGCTGTGGCGCACCCGCGCGGGCTCCACCCATCCCCGCACACGCACGATCCCCCTTCCCACCGGTCGCTTCGACGTGGGCCGGCCGGTTTCGGCGTCAAACCAGGGGGTTTCGACGTACCCATCACGCGGCTCGACGCGCGTCACCGGAATGGAGTCGGCCCGTAGCGCTTCCGCCAACAGTTCCGTCGCCTCGGCCCGGCTCAGCGCGACGTCCGCGTGCCGGGCTTCAGGGAATGGGTCGAAGCTCGGGCGCGCCGTCGCGAGCTGGCAAGCCGCGATTGCGGCGAGCAACATCACAGCGGGGCGGGCGCGCACCAGATCAGTGGTCGTGCGGCTGGGTGCCGGGCGGATGACCGTGAGGCTTGGGGGCCGGGTGAATATTCGGCCGTGGCCGACCGGTGTCGGTGGTCGTCCGGCTTGAATCCATGGTGCCGGCGGTGACAGGTGTGTCGGCAACCTCCGCGGCAGGAGCTTGCTCGTGCTCCTCGCCGGGGGCATGCTCGTGTGTCGTGGCGCGGGTCGTGAGGATGCTGGTCAACGTACTGTCCGTGATGCCCGCGGCATGCTCGAACACCAGCTGGCCGCCGTGATGGCCGGTGTACGACAGCGAGACCAACCCGCCCAGCGCTACCAGGAGCGCGAGCGCACGCTCCCCGCCGCCCATCTTCCGCTCCCGCAGGAGTCGCCAGAGTGCAACCACGGCGAAGGTGCCCAGCGTGATATACGCCAGCTTCTCATGATGCTCCATCAGCTCGTGCGCGGGGCCGCCGTGCGCGACTGTCTCCTCGGCCTGCCGTCCGGCGAGTACCGCCCCGGCCGCCCCCAGTGTGCCGACGAGCAATAACGTGAAGCCGGTCCGGCGCAGCGTGTCCTTTTTCAGCGCGATCGCGGCGATCTCGAATATCACCGCGACCGAGAGCAGCGCGACTGGAAACGCCGTGAGCAGAGCATGGGTGCGGGGCCAATCGTAGCCGAACATCGGAGCTCCGAATCGAGGGTTAGGTGAACCGCCTGAGCGGCATACCGCCGCTCACACCGCAGGCGCCGGCGGGTCGACGGCGTAATCATAAAACCCCTTTCCGTTCTTCCGCCCATGCCTTCCGGCCGTCACCATCCGGCGGAGCAGCGGCGGGGGAGCGAACCGGGGTTCGCGGTACTCCTCGAACATGATGTCGGCGATGCGCACCACGGTGTCGAGTCCCACGAAATCCAGGAGGGTGAAAGGCCCCATCGGGTGGCCGCAGCCGAGCCGCATCGCGGTATCGAGGTCAGCGACCGACCCGGTGCCGGATTCGAGCGCCCGAACCGCGTCCAACAGGTAGGGCACCAGAAGTCGATTTACCAGAAAGCCGGATGTGTCCCTGGAGGCGACCGGCTGTTTGCCCAGGCTGCGCGCAAACGCCATCGCTCGGTCGAACGTCTGCTGGCTGGTGGCGAGGCCGCGCACGACCTCGACCAGCGGCATCAGGGGCACCGGATTGAAGAAATGCAGTCCCACGACCCGGTCCGGCCGGCTCGTGGCCGCCGCCATCGAGCCGATGGTGAGACTAGACGTGTTGGAGGCGAAAATGGTGTCGGCAGGGCAACGCGCGTCGAGCTCGCGCCAGAGGCCATTCTTGAGCTCTAGATCCTCGGTGACTGCTTCGATGACGATGTCGGCGTCACCCACAGCCGTCAGATCGGTGGTGAACGAAAGCCGGCTCAGCGCGGCGTCACGGTCCGCGGTCGGAAGCGTCCCCTTTTCGACCAGTTTGGCGAGGGACCGCTCGATGCTCGTGCGGCCCTTGGTCAGGAATTCGTCTGCGGTGTCCCGTACGACCGTCTGATAGCCGGCTACCGCGGCGGTCTGCGCGATGCCGCTTCCCATGAGGCCGCAGCCGAGGACAGCGGCCGCTTCGATGCCGCTGTTCACTGCAGCGTGCGCCGCACTTCCTCGGCGAGCACACCGAGCAGCCCCGCGGGTCGGGGCAGCCGGACCGGGCCTCCAGCGGATAGCCCCTCGAGGTGGTCCAGCGCGCGCTCGAGGCCGAGCAGTGTCCGTGCTGGCACCGGCCGGAACCGCCGCAGAGCTGCATATCCGAGCCCGAGCCCCACCGGAAGCGGAGCAACCGCAATCGCTGCCATGGCGCTGAGGGCTACCAGCAGGCCGGTCACACCGGCCCCCGCGGTGGCCAGCGCAGCGGCACTGGTCACGTATGCGCCACGGAGCGGCTTGACGTCGGCGGCGAGCGCCACGTGAGAACAGTCGGGATCAAGCGGGGCGATGACGGCCGTGACCGTGCCAGCCTTTCCGAGCATGAAGCTGCGCCGATCGCCGCCGATCGCCGCTGCCGACCGTCGCAAGGCCGCCGGGATACCGGTGAGGGGTTCCCAGGTAATGCGGCCGGGCAGCTGGCGCTGGACGCAGAGGAGCTCGTTCTGCTCCACCCAACGGAGCAAGTGCGCCTGGATAATTCCCGGCGCGCCGCCGACCACGCGATGGGTGACCACTACGCCTGGCCCAGCCAAGCGGTCGAGCACCCCGGCCTGCAGCTGATCCGGCAGGCGGGTCCGCTCCTCGGCCAGGGCTTGCTGCAGAAAGCGCTGAGGGATTCCGACTTCCCTGCCCAGCTGGATGACCTGGTCGGCCGTGATTCCTTCGCCCGGCTCCCGATCAGCTGTCTGCAACTCGGCGGCCCGTTGTATCACCCGCTCCAGCGCGGCGCGGTCCAGCCGCGCCGGCGGATCGTCACGCATGCTCGCCATTCGGGGTGTCGGACTCTGCCTGGGCCCACTCCACGCGCAACTGCTGCATCATGTCCGCGAGCGCCGCGGCGGGAATGCCGCCCTCGGTGACCAGGCTCGGCGCCAGAACCTTCTGGATCTCCGGCGGGAGCGTGCTCGGATCTGCGGGCGGAAGCGCCGCGGGATTGGTTGGAGATGCCGACCGGGTGGCCGCGGCGGTATAGCCGGCGCCCTGCATCCAGGGACGGAACAGCTCCATCGGGATCGGGAAGATCGTGGTCGAGTTGTTCTCTGCCGCGATCTCGGTGACGGTCTGGAGATAGCGGAGCTGCATGGAATTCGGCTCGCGCGCGAGGGTCCGCGCCGCCTCCGCCAGCGTTGCGGACGCCTGCAGCTCGCCCTGGGCAGCGATCACCTTCGCGCGGCGCTCCCGCTCGGCCTCGGCCTGCCGCGCCATGGCCCGCTTCATCTGATCGGGCAGGTCCACGTCCTTCACCTCCACCGCCGACACCTCGATGCCCCAGGGATCGGTACGCTCGTCGATGATCTTCTTAAGGACGCCGTTGATCTTTTCGCGGTCGCTCAGCAGCTCGTCCAACTCCACCTCACCGAGCACCGAGCGGAGCGTGGTCTGTGCGAGCTGGCTGGTGGCGTAGAGATAGTCCTCGATCTCGATCACCGCCTTGGCCGGGTCGGTGACTCGCATGTACAGGACGGCATTGACCTTGACCGACACGTTATCACGAGTGATGACGTCCTGCGGCGGGATGTCCAGCGCGACGATACGGAGCGAGACCCGCTTCTGGCCGGCGAACAGCGCGGGGAGAAAGATCAAACCGGGCCCTTTGGTCCCCCAGTACCTGCCGAGGAAAAACGCAACCCCTCGCTCGTACTGGCGGATGACCCGCAGACTTGCGAAGAGATAGGCAACGGTGAGGGCGAGGCCCGCAGTCAGAAGTTCCACGTCGGCTCAGGAGGGTAGGGCCTCGACCACGACGGCGATTCCCTGGCCGCCGCCGATGCACGCGGCGCCGAGGCCGTAGCGGCCGCCTGCATGCCGGAGCGCATGCAGCAGGTGCGCGGTGATCCGTGCGCCGCTCGCGGCCAGCGGATGCCCGATCGCGATCGCACCCCCATGAATGTTGGTACGCTCGCGCGGAAGCTCGAGTTCGCGTTCGACCGCGAGGTACTGCGCGGCGAACGCCTCGTTCACCTCGATGAGGTCGATCTGATCGAGCTCCAGTCCGGCGCGCCGCAACGCCTCTCGCGCGGCCGGCGCCGGCCCGATTCCCATCACGTCGGGGTCGACGCCGACGGTGGCCCAGCTCACCAGCCGGCCAAGCGGCGTCAGGCCTCGATCGGCGGCGACCATGGCGCTCGCGAGGACGAGCGCGGCACCGCCGTCCGAGATCCCCGATGCGTTCCCGGCTGTCACGACACCACCCTGCCGAAACACCGGCGCGAGCTTCGCCAGCCCGCCGACGGTCGTCTCGGACCGCATATGTTCGTCGGCAGCCCAACTCTCCGTCTGCTTCGTCTTTGGGTTCCGCACCGAGACCGGGACGACCTCGGCGGCGAAACCCCCGTTCTTCCAGGCAGCAGCAGCGGCCTCCTGGCTGCGGGCCGCATACTCGTCGCACGCCTCACGTGAAATCCCGTACCGGTCGGCCAGCCGCTCGGCAGTCTCGCCCATCGGGAGGCCGCAGTGCGCGTCGCGCAGGGCCTCTGTGAGTGTGTCATCGAGCTTGGGGGCGGCCCCGAGCTTGAGCCCCCAACGGCTGCCCCGAAGCACGTGCGGCGCCTGGCTCATCGACTCGGCGCCGCCGGCCAAGACGACGGATGCTTCGCCCAGCCGGATTCGATGGGCACCCTGGATCACGGCCTCGAAGCCGGATCCACAGAGCCGGTTCACCGTCACCGCAGGCACGGGCACCGGAATCTCGGAACGCAGTCCGACGTGCCGAGCGAGATAGGCCGCGTCCCCGGATGTCTGGAGGACGTTGCCCATGACCACGTGTTCGACCTCGCCGGGTCCCAGCCCGGACCGGGCGATGGCGCAACGCGCGGCCGCGGCTCCAAGATCAGTCGCAGTATGGTCTTTGAGCGTGCCGCCGAAGGATCCGAAGCCGGTCCGGACGGCCGAAAGCACGACGACGTCGGGCAGCGGGGGTGAGGTGTTCACGAGCGAAATATACCGCCTGACCCGTCAGATTTGAGCGAGCGCCGCTCCGCAGGTAATGCAGTGTCGCCAGCCGAGCTCGACCTCGCTCTGACACTGGGGACAGCGCGGCGTGGTCTGGCTCTGGCCGCAGCTGGGGCAGAAGTTCACCGTCCGCCCGCTAGGCAGGGTGGCTCCGCAGTACAAGCACATGAGGGTCGTGTCGGAGCGAGGCGGCCGAGCAGCGGACGGAGACAGCGGTAGCGGGCGGGCGATCTCCAGATCGAGCTCGTTGTCGGACGTGGCCGCGATGGGCGGCTCGTGCCGGGCCTCGGACTCGAGCGTCGGAGCCAGCGGCGCATACGCGTCCTCATCGCCGGCCGCGAGCGCCCGAGCGACTCGAAGTCCCTCCAGACTCAGCAGCGCACCGGCGCAGGCGCGCAAGATGCCGAGGTCGGGATTCGAGCTCGCGGCCTCCTTGGCCAACTGGGTTCGAGCATCGTCCGGGCTGGTGCGCGCGAATCCATCCACCCCGGCGGCGAGCCTGAGGAGCAGAAGGTCGTAGTCCTCGACTGTGTCCACGCCGAGCGCTCGTCGCGACGTACGATAGGGCAGGATCGAGTCCTGAACGGCACCAAGCGCGACGGGGCGGTTGAGCTGGGCCGGGTCCGCGGCAGCGATCGCGGAGACGAGGTGCTGGAAGAAACGCTCGAGATCCGTCACCGGGGGACCGCACCTTCCTCGGTCAGCGCCAGCGATATCCGTTCGCCGCTCTTCATTCGCCGCTCCAGAGCGGCGAACGCGGCATCGGCGTCGTAGCCGGCGAAGAGCCCGCGGGCCTGCCTTTCCTCGAGCCAGGGAAGGAACTCCGATGGCACAGCACCGTCGGAACTTTCGCCGTCCTCTGCCGCCGCGACGGCGAGGTCATTGGCGTACTCGTTCTTGGGGTGCCCCCGATGGCCGCGGACCCAGGTCCACTGAACGTCGTGGAGCGCGGCCGCGTCGGCCAGCGATCGCCACAGCGGCAGATTCTCGATCGGGCCCCCCGGCTTCCGCCATCCTCGGGCCATCCAGCGCGGCATCCAGTCCCGCATGCCTTTCACCAGGTACTCCGAATCAGAGACCATGAGCACCTTGAGCCGCCGTCCTTTCTGCGACAGCAGCCTGAGGGCCATCGTCGCCCCCTCCAATGCCATGCGGTTGTTCGTCGTATTGGGGTGGGCGAGGTAGAAGTCCCGTCGCTGAATGCCTCCTCGGGTCCGCACCTCGACCAGGCCTCCCCCCCCACCGGGAGTGGAGCGGTCGCGACCGTTGCCGAGACAACTCTCGTCGAGGTGAAGAATGGCTACGGGTTCAGGCATCGGTGAGTGACGAGTGCGGTGGCTAGAGCCCGATCACCTGGTACACCGCGATCTCGTCCAGCGGAAAGGTGATCTCCTCCCCCGTCATGGGCAGCAACCCCACCAGCGCGTCGCCCCGGGGTCCGGCCGTCAGGCGCTTGGCCACGACGATATACTCGGTTCCGCGGCGCGTTTCCAACGCCACTCGGAGTCCGCGACGAGCAGCGAGCTCGAGCTGGTCCATG
>DASSUE010000083.1:0-18645 GCA_035707305.1 Gemmatimonadales bacterium | reverse complement strand
CTGGGGCCGCTGCTCCAAGGGCTCCGGCGACCGGTTTCCGACCTTTCCCGCGGCGCCACAGCCGATGATATTGTCGAGGTAGCGGCGATGGTGGCCCTGCAGAAAGACGCCGCGACCACCTGACGGAGCACCGAATGGGCTTTCACACGAGGCAGGACGACAGCGGCGTGACGGTCGTTCGAGTGGAAGGTCAACTGATCGTGGGTAACCGTCAGGAACTCAAAGACTTGATCGGGAACGCCATCGATGCGGGAGACCGCAAGTTCCTGATCGATTTCGCCCGGGCCGGGTACATCGATTCCTCGGGGCTGGGAGCCTTGGTTGCCTTGTCGCGTCGGGTGCGCGATGCCGGCGGGGAGTTGCGGCTCTCGGGTCTCAACGAAGATCTGCGGTCGCTGTTCGAGCTGACCAAGCTCGATACGCTCTTCGCGATCGCAGATACACCCGAGCAGGCGCTTACCAACTTCTAGGGAGACGCGATGACCACCGCCGCCTTGCAGCTGGTCGTTCGCCGCTCTCCTGTTTCCGGCCTCACCCCCGACGGCGCCCGCATCCACTTCACGATGCCGAGCCAGGTGGACTGCATCGAGCATGCGGTCAGCCTCGTGGCGCGCCACTGCCTCGCCGGCGTGGCCGCCGATGACCGGCTCCGATTCCGGCTGCAGGTGGCCGTTTCCGAAGCGCTGGCCAATGCCGTCGTTCGAGGGAACGGCGAAGATCCCGCCAAGCTCGTCAGCATCGAAGCCGAACTGCTTCCCCACCACATCGTGATTCACGTGTCCGACGAAGGGCCGGGGTTCGACCCGCGGGAGATCCCCGAGCCGCTCACGCCGGACCAGGTGTGCGGCACTCGCGGCCGCGGCCTCTTCTTGATCCGCAAGCTCGTGGACGACGTTTGCTTCAACGAGCGAGGAACCACCATCTGCATGACGCTCAGCCGCGGGTAGCGCGGCTCGACGACATTCTCGAATCGCTCGGCGCACTCGTGGGAGCACGGGTGCGGGTGTGGCGGTTCGATGGGCGGCAGCTACGGATCGCGGCGGGCCCCGATCCCGGCTGGACCCCGACTCGGCCCCGCACCGGCGGTGAGGTGCCGATTCCTACCGGCGCGACCCGACTTGATCCGCTCGACAGAGACGGTTACTGGCTGGAAACGTCAGCCGATGGACGCCCAGCCGCGGCCGAGCTCGCGCATCGGGTTCGATCGGTCGTCAACGCGTTTTTCGCGGGCGAAGCGCAGCGGGCGTTTCTCGCGCAAGAGCTCGCCAGCCGCTATCAGGAAATCGATCTGCTGTACTTGATCAGCGAAGTGTTGGGGCGCACTGGTCGGCTCGAGGACGCCGCCGAGACCATCCTCCGCGAGGTGAGTGGAGTGGTTGGCGCGGCGCGGGCGTCGATCATGGTGCACGATGAGCAGGCTGGAGTCCTGCGGACGGTTGCCGCCCGCGGGTTCCAGGCCCAGGCGGTCGAACCGGTTGCGACCGGCGACCAGCGATCGGTGGCCGCCCGCGTGTTCCGCGACCGGACCGTGGTGGCGCAGGATCCGGCCGAGGATCAGGACCAGCGCAACGCGGTGCCGCAGGCAGACGGCGACGGGCGCGGTTACCACAGCCGCGCCTTTCTCAGTGTGCCCATCGTGTACGCCGCACCGGGGGCGAGCAGCCGATGCGTCGGCGTCATCAATCTGACCGACCGAATCGGCAGCGAGCGATTCACTCCCGGAGACCGGAAGCTCGTCTCGGCCGTCGCGAGCCAAATCGGCGCCGCGGTCGAGAACGCCCGGCTCGTGCTCCGGGACCTGGGCCAGCAGCGGCTCCGCCACGAGCTCGCGCTGGCACATGACCTCCAGCTCAAGCTGCTTCCTCCGGCGTCGGTGCTCCACGGTGACGCGTCGGTCGCGGTACGGTGCGTGCCGGCCGAATCCGTCGGAGGCGATTTTTACACCTTCACCCGGCTGGGTCGGGGACGCGTCGGCGTGATGATGGGCGACGTCGCGTCGCATGGGTTCCCCGCCGCGCTGGTGATGGCGCTGGTCATGGCCGCCGCCGGCATCCATGCCGCCGGCGCCGGCGCGGGCGCGCCGGATGAGACCTTGGCGTCCCTGCTCGAGAGCCTCGCGACCGAGCTCAGGAGCACGGAGATGTTCTTCAGCGCGTTCTACGGCATCATCGATCCGCTCGCCGGCCGAATCTCGTACGCGAACGCCGGCCATCCTTACGCCTTTCGGGTGCCGCGCTTCGGCGAACCCGAGCGGCTCGGAGCGACAGCGCCTCCGATCGGGCTCGATGGCGGAAACACGATCGGCCGAAGGCAGGTGCCGTGGTCGGTGGACGGCGACCTGCTCTGTCTCTGGACCGACGGGATGGTGGACGCGCGCAGCAGAGACGGCGAGCGCTTTGGGGAGCGGCGATTGCTGGATCTGATCTGCGCCCGCCGGGGAGAACCCGAAGACGTGATCCTGGATGCGGCGTTCGCCGAGGTCGACGCTTTTGCGGCTGGTTCGACCGACGATCGCACGCTACTCGTCATGCGACTGGCTCGCTCCTGAGTCCGCTTGGCGCGCCGTCACCGTATGCCGCGCCCCAGGAAGCGACTCGGCCAGCACTTTCTCACCGATTCTCGCATCCTGGCCCGGATCGCCGATGCCGTCGAGGCAGGCCCCACGGACACCGTGGTGGAGATTGGTCCCGGCCCGGGCGGTCTCACGGCGGAGTTGGCCCGGCGCGCGGGGCGCGTGATTGGCCTCGAAAAGGATCGCGCCCTTGCCGCCGCGTTGGCGGGTCGTTGGGCCAACGTCTCCATCGTGGAAGGCGACGCGCTTGGTGCCGATTGGCATCGGCTGGCTTCGGTGGACCCGCTCGCGCCCAGCCCGGTAAACGGGTATCGCGTCACGGGCAACATTCCCTACAACATCACTTCGCCTCTCATCGACAAGGCGCTGAGCCCGCCGCTGCCGGCCGTCATCGCGTTCCTGGTGCAGCGCGAGGTCGCCGATCGCGTGACGGCGGAGCCGGGAAGCTCCGACTACGGGGCGCTGTCGGTCGGCGTCCAAGCAGTGGCTTCGGTGGAACGACTGTTCCGGGTGTCCGCCGGGTCGTTCACCCCACCGCCGCAGGTGGACTCCGCGCTGCTCCGGATGAGGCCTCGCGCCGATCGGCTCATTCCTGATTCGCTCGCCGCGGCGTTCCGTCGGCTGGTGGTCGGCCTATTCGGCTTTCGCCGCAAGCAGCTACTGCGCGGGGTGCGGGAGCTCACCGGCTGGCCCGCCGACCGATCGGCCGCCGCATTGGAGCGGTCCGGGCTCGCGCCCACGGTCCGTCCCGAGGTGGTGTCAGCTCCGGAATTCGCCGTGCTGCTGACGGTGCTCGTTGACGCAGGTTGGCCTGGGGACTAGCTTTGTGAAACATTTCACATAAGCGCCAGCCCATGCGCAAAGTCGCGGACAGCACGGTCCGACGCCTCTCGCTCTACCTCCGCTACTTGGAAGAATTCGAGGATCAGGGGATCGACACGATCAGCTCCGAGGCGTTGGCCTCCCGGGGCGGAACCACGTCGGCCCAAGTTCGGAAGGATCTGTCGTTCTTCGGATCCTTCGGGAAGCGCGGGCTGGGTTACGCCGTCCCCGAGCTGGCGGGTCGGCTGCGCGAGATCCTGGGCCTCGAACGGCGCTACCGGGTCGCGATGATCGGGGCGGGAAAGATCGGCAGCGCGCTGGTTCAGTACCGCGGGTTTCGCCAGCGCGGGTTCGACATCGTCGCCATCTACGACGTGGATTCCGCCAAGGTGGGCAAGCAATGGAACGGGCTCACCATCCAGCACATCGATACCCTGGATGCGGAGCTCGCCCGCCGGCCGGTCGACATGGCCGTGCTGGTGACGCCGGCTGAGGCGGCGCAGGGCGTCGCCGAGCGGCTGATCCGCGCCGGCGTCAAGGCGATCCTCAATTTCGCTCCGGTGCAGCTCGCGGTTCCGGAAGACGTCGAGGTGAAGACGGTCAACCTGGCGCTTGAGCTGGAGACGCTGAGCTACGCGTTAACCAATCGATAGCAGCTGGTACGAGTAGGGGTACGAGTACGAATGGGAACGGCGATGACTCGTACTTGTACTTGTACTTGTACTTGTACTTGTCTCTTGCCACTTGCCCCCGGATTATAGACCAATGAGTTGCCTCCGCATCACCACCGAGATCGGCGCGCTGCAAGCCGTGCTGGTCCACACCCCGGGCAACGAGCTCGAGGCGGTGACGCCCGGCAACCGTGAAGACTACCTCTACGACGACATCATCGACGTCGAGACCGCCCAGCGGGAGCACCGCCAGTTCGTTGCCGTGCTGTCGCGGTTTGCGCGGGTGTATCAGGTGCGCAAGCTGGTCGCCGACGTGCTCGAGCGGCCCGAGGCGCGAGACTTTCTGATCACGAAGACGCTGGATGTCGTGCCGTCGGACGATCTTGCCCGCCGCCTGACCGCGTTGCCTCCCGATCAGATCGTGCGGATGCTCGTCGAGGGCACCGAAGAGCGGAGCGGTCCGATCGCGCGGGCGCTCAACGAGGTGGGGTTCGCCCTGCCGCCGCTGCCGAATCTGTTCTTCCCTCGCGACATCGGCGTCGTGATCGGCGAGCACACGGTCGTCGGCTCCATGCGGTACGACGTCCGCTGGACCGAAGAGCTCCTGATCAAGGCGTTGTTCACCTTTCATCCGGAGCTCGCGAACACCGGCGTGATCTATGACGGTTCCGAGGAGCGCCGGGCGAACTATACCCTGGAAGGCGGCGATATCCACCAGCTCCGGCCCGATCTTCTGGTCGTCGGGTTCAGCGAGCGCAGCTCGCCCGCGGCCCTCGATCAGCTGTGCGAGCTGGTGTTCGCGCGGACCGCCGTCAGTGATGTGATCGTGGTCGTGATGCCTAAGCTGCCCACCGCCATCCACCTCGACATGGTGTTCACCCAGGTGGACCGGGATCTCTGCGTGGTGTATCCGCCCTTCTTCGTCGGCCCGGAGCGGCTGCCGGTGTTGTTGCAGCGCAGGGGCGAGGCTGGGGTGCGGGAGATGCCCAACTTCTTCGCCGCACTGGCCGAGGTCGGTCTGCCGCTCGATCCGGTGCTCGCCGGGGGCGAGCACCGCACCACGCAAGAACGGGAGCAGTGGAGCTCGGCTTGCAACTTCCTGGCGCTCCGGCCTGGAACCATCGTGAGCTACCGTCGGAACTACGAGACGCTGGCAGCACTGCGAAAGGCGGGCTTTCGCTCGGTGCCCTCAACCGACTTCCTGGCGTTCGACGATTGGACCGAAGCTCGTCAGCGGATCGTGGTGACCATCGAGGGCACGGAGCTGGCGCGCGGAGGCGGTGGGCCGCGATGCATGACGCTTCCATTGAGACGCCTTGATCTGTGATCGGCCTCGAGGCACACCCCGCCACAACGCTCGCCGATCGGGTGCTCCGGCTGCTGGGCGCCGAGGGGCCGCAGAGCGCGGGAACGCTTTGTGGGGAAGTGTTGGGCATCCCCGCGGCACCGGCGGCCGTGGCCGAACGGCTTGCGGTCGCCTTGCTCGCCGCGGACCCGCGAGTTCGGCAGCTGACCGACGGTCGCTGGTCGCTGGTCGCCGAGGCCTGCGGCTCGCCGCTGATCGAGGAGTGTGCGTTCGCGGTGGTGGACGTCGAGACCACCGGGATGCGCGCCTGGGGCGGCGACCGCATCACTGAGATCGCGATCGCGGTCGTGCATGGCGCCCGCCGCGAGATCATCTTCGAAACCCTGATCAACCCGGAGCGTCGGATCCCCACGACGGTGGCCCGGCTGACCGGGATCAGTGACACGATGGTGCAGCGCGCGCCGCGGTTCGCCGACGTGGCCGATACGGTGCTCGCGATGCTGGGCGGTCGGGTCTTCGTGGCGCACAACGCGCGGTTCGACTGGGCCTTCATGGGCGCCGAGCTCCGGCGCGCCCGCGACGTCGTGCTCGACGGTCCACGCCTGTGCACGGTGAAGCTGGCCCGCCGCCTGGTGCGAGGGATACGCTCCTGCTGCCTGGACAATCTCACTTGTCATTTCGGCTTCGAGAATCCCGCCCGGCACCGCGCCGGCGGCGATGCCATGGTCACGGCCGAGTTGCTCGCGCGGCTGTTATGCCTTGCCCGCGAGAGCGGTGCGCGGACCATCCACGACCTGAGCACCCTCGAGACCCGGCCTCGGCAGGCACGGCGCCGCGGGCGTCCCTCCGCTCGGCCTACCGAGCCCCGAGCCGACTCCTGGACTGAATCCGACCGATGACCCCATTGGTGCACAGCTTCACGGTGGGAGGGCTCCGCTGCCACACGCTCGAGGGCGGCCTTCAGCGACTCGATGGCGGCGCCATGTTCGGCGTCGTGCCCCGTCTCCTCTGGGAGAGACACGCGCCGCCGGACGCTCGCCACCGCATCCCCCTCGCGTTGCGCTGCCTGCTCGTCGAGCACCCGGACGGCCCGGTGCTGGTCGACACCGGCCTGGGCGACAAGGAGGACGCCCGGTTTCACGATATCTACGGCATCGAGAACGCCGGCGATCCAGGCCCCACCCGGCTGGAGGACGCGATGGGCGAGATCGGGATCGCGCCCGCCGACGTGCGGGTGGTGATCAACACTCATCTGCACTTCGACCATGCGGGAGGCAATACCCGCCTGGCCGGCGGGGATGCGCCGATCCTCGATTCCGCGGAGTTCGGAGCCGACCTTGCGTTTCCCAATGCCACGTACGTCGTCCAGCGGGGTGAGCTGGAGTTCGCCCGGCATACGAATGAGCGTACCCGCGCGAGCTATCTGCCCAAGAACTTCGAACCGGTTTCCATCGCCAATCGCTGGCGGTTGTTCAACGGCGACGGGGAGGTGGTGCCTGGCATCTCGCTCCGCCTCACGCCCGGTCACGTCCCCCACCACCAGTGCGTCGTGGTCCGCGATGGCGCTGAGACCGCCATCTTTCTCGCCGATCTGATCCCGACCGCGGCGCATCTCCCGCTGCCCTGGATCATGGGATACGACCTGGAGCCGCTGCGAACGCTCGAGAGCAAGCGCTCGGTCATCGAGGAAGCGCTGGCGCGCGGCTGGACCCTGATCTTCGAGCACGACCCGACCATCGCGACGGCACGGCTCGAACGGACCAACAAGGGTCTGGAGCTTCGCGATGTCGTTCGGGCGGGGGCGGGGGCGGCGATCGAACAACCGGCCCGCGAATGAAGCCCGGTTGACATAGCTCGTTGTTGTGATGAGATTTGCCGCTCGCAAGTGGGGACGGAACGTCCCTCACCCTGAGCCCGCGGTGGTGTGCGGTGCAAACGGGTCCTGATTGCAGAGGCACCTGCCGCCTGAGGGCTCCTCGGCTGCGCCTTTGATCCGGATCCGCATTCAGGGGTCCTTTTTCTTTGCTCGGGAGGTGTGCCGCTGTCCACGAACGAACGCGAAAGACGAGTCCGCGTCAACCGGATGATCCGGATCAGCCCTGTCCGTGTGATCGGCCCGGGAGGCGAGCAGTTGGGAGTGTTGCCGGTCGATGAAGCTCTGTCTGCGGCGCAGGAACGAGGGCTGGACCTCGTGGAAGTGGCGCCGATGGCGCGGCCCCCCGTGGTCAAGATCATGGACTACGGGAAGTTCAAGTTCGAGGAAGCGAAAGCGGCGCGAGCGGCCAAGAAGAAGCAGCATGTCATTCAGCTCAAGGAAGTGAAGTTTCGCCCTGGCATCGACGACCACGACTTCGACTTCAAGACCCGGCACGCCCGCGAGTTTCTGGGCGACGGCAACAAGGTCAAGGTCACGATGATGTTTCGCGGACGGCAGATGTCGCACGTCGAGCTGGGTAAGGCGGTGCTCGATCGGGTCGCCGCGGTCCTGGCCGACGTCGGGAAGATCGAGATGGATGCGAAGCTCGAGGGGCGCAACATGACCATGGTCATTGCGCCGAAGTAACGGGCGAGAATAGGCGAGAACGGGACGAACGGCGATGCCCAAGCAGAAGACCAAGCGTGCCGCCACGAAGCGCTTCCTCCGGACCGGATCCGGAAAGCTCAAGCGCTTTCACGCGAATCACACGCACATTCTGACCAAGAAGACGCGCAAGCGGAAGAACCGGCTCAAGAAGGGCGATCTCGTGAGCTCGGCCGATTTCCGGCGAGTCAACCGTCTCCTTCAGGCCTGAGGACGAGCCATGCCTCGCGTCAAGAGCGGCGTCGCGCACCACGCCCGCAAAAAGAAATACATGGAGGCCGCCAAAGGTGCTCGCGGCGGCCGGAGCAAGCTCTACAAGGCGGCCAAGGAAACCGTCGAGCGTGGGATGCGCTATGCGTACCGCGACCGGCGGAAGCGCAAGTCCGAGTTCCGCGCTCTCTGGATCACACGCATCAACGCCGCCGCCCGGCAGCACGGCTTGAGCTACAGCCGCCTGATGGCGGGGCTGCGCAAGGCCGGAGTGGACATCAACCGGAAGATTCTGGCCGACCTCGCCGTTCGCGACGCCGACGCGTTTGCGAAGATCGCGGAGGTCGCCAAGTCGAACGGCTAGCGCCGCCCGCCGGCGCCGGATCGACCCGATCTCCGCTATGTGGGGCCGTCCGCCGGGCGCGGGTGGCCCCACGAGCGTATCCTGTCCAGAACCGACTATGACCGAACTCGCCGAGCTGACCGAGCTGCGTGAGCGCATTAGGCGTATTCCCGGACTCGATGCCGCCGCGCTCGAGGCCGAGCAGATTGCCCTGCTCGGCAGGAAGAGCGGTGCGATCACCGAATTGCTCAAGCGGCTGCCCGGCGTTCCCGAGCACCAGCGAAAGACGCTCGGTGCCGAGCTGAACAAGCTCAAGCTGACCGCGACGCAACTCCTCGACGCGCGGAAGCAGGAGCTCGCCGCCGCCGCCCGCGTCCGGCGCGAATCGGTGGACCTCACGATGCCGGCCCGTCGCCGGTGGACCGGCGCGGAGCATCCCGTCACCCGGGTGACCGACGAGATTCTCGGCATTTTCCGCGAGCTGGGCTTCGCGGTCGTCGTCGGGCCGGAGGTCGAGACCGACTGGTACAACTTCACCGCACTGAACTTCCCCGCCGACCACCCGGCGATGGATATGCACGACACGCTCTACCTCGACGCCCCTCCGATCCAGGAGTCGCCGGGATCGGGCAGGCTCCTGCTTCGCACCCACACGTCGCCGGTCCAGATCCGCACCATGCGCACCTCGTCGCCCCCGATTCGCGCGGTGATGCCGGGCTGGGTGTACCGCAACGATCCGTTCGACCCCTCGCACGCCCCCGCTTTCTCCCAGATCGAAGGGCTGGCGATCGACGAAGGAATCTCTTTCGTGGACCTCAAGGCCACGCTGGTGCACTTCGCCCACCGGTTCTTCACGGACGACACCAAGGTGCGGTTCCGGCCCTCCTTTTTCCCGTTCACCGAGCCGTCCGCGGAGATGGACGTCTCATGTCGCATCTGCGGTGGGACCGGGTGCCCCGCCTGTAAAGGCACCGGCTGGTCGGAGATTCTGGGCTGTGGGATGGTGCATCCGAAGGTGCTTCGAGCCGGGGGGATCGATCCCGAGCGGTACACCGGATTCGCGTTCGGGATGGGTCCGCACCGCGTGACCATGCAACGGCACGGCGTGCCGGATATTCGGCTGCTCTATGAAGGTGACATGCGGTTCCTGAATCAGTTTCTTCGGGCGTCTCCGGACGCCGACGTATGAACGTTTCCCGTCGCTGGCTAGAGGAGTTCCTTCGTCGTCTACTCGAGGCGCACGACGTCGCCAACCGGCTCGCGATGCTGGGCGCGCCGGTCGACGCCGTGGAGCCGATGCACGGCGGTCTGGACGATATCAAGGTCGCGCTGGTAGAGGCGGTGGCGCCGCATCCCAACGCCGATCGGCTTCGCGTGTGCGAGGTGAACGACGGCAGCGGAATGCTGCGTCATGTCGTGTGCGGCGCGCCCAACGTAAAGGCCGGCCGGAAGTATCCCTTCGCCCCCGTCGGGGCCACTGTTCCGCACGGAAGGGGCGGCGGGCCGATGGTGCTCGAGCGCGCCAGGATCCGCGGTGAGGTGTCGGAAGGGATGCTCTGTTCCGCCCGCGAGCTTGGACTCGGCCAGGAGCACGACGGCATCCTCGAACTCGAGACCGATGCGCCTCCGGGCACGCCGTTCGTTGCCCCCGCGGGCCTCGGGGACGACCGGTTCGTGGTGGACGTCACGCCGAACCGTCCCGATCTCCTCGGCCACAAGGGTATCGCTCGGGAGCTGGCCGCCTCGTTCGGAGTTCCGTTCCGCCTTCCGGCCATACCCGGTGCCGACGCGCTCGACATCCCGTCTCCCAAGCGCACGGGCGCGAGCGGTGAGCTCGGCGGCATCCGGTTCGCCCTGGAGGACCACGAAGGCTGCCGTCGCTTCCACGCCGCGCTCATCCGCAGCGTGAAGGTCGGGCCTTCGCCTGCATGGCTTCAGGCGCGTCTGCAGGCGGTGGGCGTCCGCCCCATCAGCAACGTCGTGGATGCCACCAACTACGTCATGCTCGAGCTCAACCAGCCGATGCATGCGTACGATGCCGCGACGCTGCGCGGTCCCGGGCTCGTGGTCCGGCGCGGGCGGGCGGGTGAGTCGCTCGTTACCCTCGACGGCGTGACTCGGACGATTGATGCCGCGACGACCGTCATCGCCGACGCCGAGGGAGTGATCGGGCTCGCCGGCATCATGGGCGGCGGCAATACCGAGGTCAGCAACGCGACCACCGACGTGTTGCTCGAAGGCGCCTGGTGGTCCCCGGCGGGTATTCGCCGCACCCGGCGCCGCCTCGGCATGACGACCGAGGCGAGCTATCGCTTCGAGCGCGGTGTCGACCTGTGGGGCGCGAGCGACGCGATCCGTCGCTGCATCGAGCTGGTGCTCACTACGGCGGGCGGAACACTGGTGGACTCCCCGCTCGACCTGTGGCCCGAGCCGTCCCATCCACCACGGATCTTCCTTCGGCC
The DNA here is from genome assembly GCA_035707305.1 of Gemmatimonadales bacterium. Taxonomy (GTDB): domain Bacteria; phylum Gemmatimonadota; class Gemmatimonadetes; order Gemmatimonadales; family GWC2-71-9; genus DASQPE01. The sequence continues at coordinate 7,678 of DASSUE010000083.1, read as the reverse complement.
GGCGCGGGTCACGCAGGTGCTCGGCGTCGAGCTTCCGGTCGCCGTGCTGGAGCAGCATCTGCTGGCAATCGGGGCTACGGTGCTGGCGAAGCCCGACGACCAGCGGATAGCAGTGGACGTGCCCGGATGGCGGCCCGATCTGGTCGACGAGATCGACCTTATCGAGGAAGTCGCCCGGGTGCACGGATATGACAACTTCCCCGTCGAGCTGAGGCACTTCCGGGTAGGCTCGGTTCCCGACGCGCCGGTGGAACGCCTCGCGTCGGACGTCCGTCGCGGTCTCGTGGGCGAAGGCTTGCTCGAAGTCGGGTTGCTGCCCACTGCGCGCGACGCAGCCGACGACGCCGTGCGGCTCGTGAACCCGATGTCGGCGGAGAGTCCCTTTCTGCGGCGCAACCTGCTCCCCGGTTTGGTGGGCCAGGTCGAACAGAACTTCCGGAATCACCTGCGGGACGCCCGGCTGTTCGAGGTCGGCACCGTCTTCCGAGCCCGCCCCGGGCAGCGCCCGGAGGAGCTGCGACGGGTGGCCGGAGTCGTCACCGGCGCCCGGGCCCCGAGGCACTGGTCTGAGGCGGGTATAGCCGACTACGACCTGTGGGACATCAAGGGGCTTCTGGAGGTCGCGGTCGCTCTGGCAAATCCCGGAGCGCGTATACAAGTTCAGGGAAATTCGTGGGTTGCCATCGCGCCCGACGGCACGAGGGTCGGACATGCCGGCCCGCTCGAGGCGAACGCGCCACCATGGGCCGGTCCGGTGCTCGGATTTGAGCTCACCCTGGATTCCGCCGTGCGTCCAGCCGCGCATTACCGGCCGCTGCCGGTAACGCCCGCGTCGGAGCGCGATCTGGCGTTGATCGTATCCGATGATGTGAGCGGAGCTCAGGTTGCCGAGGTGCTGCGCCGCGAGGGTGGAGAGCTGCTCGAGCGGGTGGCGGTGCTCGACCAGTATCGTGGTGCCGCTATTGGAGATGGGCGCCGCAGTGTAATGTTCCGTCTTACCTTCCGCCACGCCGAGCGCACCCTGCGCGACCGGGAGGTGGACGAGGTAGAGCGCCGGCTGCTGCGCGCATTGGAGCGGGACCTCGGCGTGAAGCGGCGTGACGGGGCGGCGCAGGCCGCCGGGGGAGACTAGCGTGGCCACTGGGTACGAACGACCGGATGACAGGGCGCTGAGCGAGCTGGAGGAGTTATTTCGTCATCTCGGCGCCGAGGTGGCCCAGTGGCGCCGCCGGTCGCTCAAAGCCGAGGCCGAGCTGGCCCAGGTGCGCTCGGCGGGCGGGTACGTCGGACCCGAGATCGGCAGTATCCGCGACCGCGTGGCCGAGCTGGAGGGCGAGAACCGCCAGCTGCGCGAGCGAATCGACGCTGCGCGCGAGCGAGTGCGGACCCTGAACGCCCGGCTGGCGTTTCTCGATCGGGGAGGCTCGGCCTCATGAGCGCGGCGCGAAACGCGGTTCGCGTCACGATCGGTGGTGAAGAGTACACCGTCCGCTCGGAGCTGCCCGCCGAGTATACCCGCGAGGTTGCCGCGTACCTCGACGCGGCGCTCAAGAAGGTGCGCGACGCCGCCCCGGCGCTGGAGCTGCACAAGGCGGCGATCCTCGCCGCACTCGCCATCACCGACGAACTGTTCCAGGCCCGCCGCGGCGACCAGGAGCATGCCGAGCGTCTGGCTGCGCTCGCGGACGAGCTCGCCCGCCTTCTCCCTCCCGCCAAGCGCGGCCATCGCGCCTCCATCCCCGTCGCCGCGGCCGAATGAACCCGGTGCTGCTCATCGCCGAGGCTGTGGCCGCCGGCGCGCTCGTCGCCATTCTCGTCATCTGGGTCTACAACCGATCCCAGCGGCGTCAGGCCGGCGGCGTGCTGGCCGCGGCGGAAGCCGAGGTCGGGCGCCTCAAGACCGAGGCCCAGCGGGAGGCGGAAACGGTGCGGGCGTCGGCGGAGCTGCAGGGCCGCGTCGATACCCTGAAACTACGTGAGGAGTTGGACCGGGAGGTCCAGCGCCGCCGCGAAGAATGCGAGCGCACGGAACGCCGCGTCGACGACAGAAGCCGGACGCTCGAGCGCAAGCTCGAAGAAGTGGCCGGCCAGGAGCGGCAGTTGCGGGTCCAAGAGCAAGCGTTCGCGCAACGCGAGCTCGATCTTCGCGCCCGCGAGGGCGAGATCGACCGGTTGGTCCAGGAGCAGCGGGGCCGCCTTGAGCGGGTGGCCGGCCTGACCGCCGACGAGGCCCGCCGGGAGATCCTCCAGCGGGTGGAGGATGAGGCCCGCACCCAGGCCGCGGCGCTGGTGCGCGACATCAAGGAGCAGGCACGGCGGGGCGCTGAGCGCGACGCGCGGCGAATCATCGCCATGGCAACTCAGCGTCTCGCCGCTGAGCATACCGCTGAAACCACCGTCGCCGCAGTCGCGCTGCCGGGCGATGAGATGAAAGGCCGGATCATCGGCCGAGAGGGACGCAACATCCGCGCCTTCGAGACGGCCACCGGCGTGGATGTGATCATCGACGACACACCCGATACCGTGATCGTGTCGTGCTTCGATCCGATCCGCCGCGAGGTTGCCCGCCGCGCGCTCGAAGCGCTCATCAGCGACGGACGGATCCACCCCGGCCGCATCGAGGAGATCGTCGCGAAGTGCCAGCGCGAGCTCGAGGCGCAGCTCGTCGAGCTGGGTGAGCGGGCCGCATACGACACCGGCATCCACGGGCTGCACGCGGAGATCATCAAGCTCATCGGCCGGATGCGCTACCGCACCTCGTACGGACAGAACGTGCTGGACCATTCACAGGAAGTGGCGTGGCTCGCCGGAATGATGGCTGCCGAGCTGCACCTCGATGTCGCGCTCGCCAAGCGCGGCGGCCTGCTGCACGACATCGGCAAGGTGTTGACTCACGACAGCGAGGGCACCCACGTGGAGCTGGGGGTCGAGGTCGCGCGCAAGTTCGGCGAGAGCGCGGCGGTCATCAATTGCATCCAAGCCCATCACGACGATGTCCCCCATGAATCGGCCGAGTCAGTGCTCGTGCAGGCGGCCGACGCCATCAGCGGCTCGCGTCCGGGCGCTCGCCGCGAGGCCTTCGAAAGCTACGTGAAGCGGCTGACCAAGCTGGAGGAGATCGCGAACGGGTTTCCCGGCGTCGAAAAGGCGAACGTGATCCAGGCCGGCCGAGAGATCCGCGTGGTGGTCACTCCCGAACGGATCGACGACGCCCAGGCGGCGCAGCTCTCCGAGACCATCGCCCGACGGATCGAGAACGAGCTGCAGTATCCGGGACAGATTCGGGTGGTGGTGATCCGTGAGACCCGGGCTGTGGGAATCGCCCGATGAGCGCCCGCGTGCTGGACGGCGCCGCGCTGGCCCACCAGATCCGCGCCGAAGTGACCCAGGCGGTAGCGTCGCACCGGAGGGTGGGCCTGCAGCCGGGGCTTGCTGTCGTCATCGTCGGCGAGAACCCCGCGAGCCAGGTCTACGTGCGCGCCAAGGGCAAGGCCTGCGAGGAAGCGGGCATGCACTCCGAGACGATCCGCCTCCCGGAGAGCACCACCGAGGCCGAGCTGCTCGCAACGGTCGACCGGCTCAACCGCGATCCGCGGATTCACGGCTTCCTGATCCAGCTCCCGCTTCCCAAGCACGTCAACGCGGAGCGGGTGCTCAACGCCGTCAATCCGCTCAAGGACGTGGATGGATTCCATCCGGTCAACGTCGGCAAAGTATCGATCGGCGATCCCACCGGCCTGCGTCCTGCCACGCCGTACGGGGTTCAGGAAATGCTCCTGCGCTCCGGGATCGACACCAAGGGCGCGAACGCGGTGATCGTGGGCCGCTCCAACATCGTTGGCAAGCCGATGGCGAGCCTGCTGATCCAGCCGGGGCGAGGCGGCGACGCGACCGTGACCATCTGCCATTCCAAGTCGCGCGACCTCCCCGGTGTATGCCGTTCCGCCGATCTGCTCATCGTGGCGATCGGCAAGCCGGAGTTCGTCACCGCCGACATGGTGCGGCCGGGCGCTGTCGTGATCGATGTCGGCATCAACCGCGTGGACGACCCGTCCCAGCCCAAGGGATACCGCATCGTCGGGGACGTGGCATATGCCCAGACGGCCGAGGTCGCCTCGGCCATCACACCCGTGCCAGGCGGGGTGGGGAAGATGACCATCGCGATGCTGCTCAAGAACACCCTGCAGGCCTTCGAGCAGGCGAAGTGATGGCGGATGACTGTCGGTCCCTCCTCTGAAGTCCTCACCGTCTCGCAGTTCGCGGCCGCGATAAAGCAGCTCGTCGAGAGCACCATTCGGCCGCTGTGGCTCCGGGGCGAAGTGACGGGCTGCAAAGTGTGGTCGAGTGGCCACTGGTACTTCACCCTGCGAGACGCGCAGGCGCAGCTTCGCTGCTGCATGTGGCGCACCCATACCGAGCGTGCCGGGCGGCCACCCGCCGACGGCACCGCCGTGTATGCCCTCGGACGCCCGACGTTCTACGACGGCAAGGGTGAGTTTCAGTTCCTCGTGCAGCGACTGCTGCCCACCGCCGACATCGGCGGCGAACAGCGGCGGCTCGACCGGGTAAAGGCTGCGCTCGCGGCCGACGGCCTCTTCGATGTCGCGCGGAAACGTCGGCTTCCCCGATGCCCCGGACGGGTGGCGCTCGTCACCAGCACCGACGGGGCAGCGCTCCGCGACATCGTGACGGTCACTCGAAAGCGGTGGCCATTGGCGACGCTTCTGGTCGTGGATTCGCGGGTGCAAGGCGGGGGCGCGGCCCGCGAACTGGTGGCGGCGCTGAACCTGGTGAACCGACTCGACGTGGAGCTCTGCATCGTGGGACGCGGCGGCGGAGCACAGCTCGATCTGGCCGCGTTCAACGACGAGGCGGTCTGCCGCGCGCTTGCGGCCGTTCGGGTTCCGACCATCTCCGCCGTCGGCCATGAGACTGATGTCTCGCTGAGCGATCTGGTCGCCGATGTCCGGGCGGCCACGCCGTCGGCCGCGGCGGAGCTCGCGTTCGCCGACGTGGCCGACGTCCGCCGCCAGCTTCACCAGCTCGGGGCCCGCCTCGCACGCAGTCTTGGCCGGCGTGCGGAGGTGCTGGATGAGCGCCTCGCGCGGGCCGGCGACCGATTGGAGGGAGCAGTCGAGCAGCGGTTGTCGGCGGTGGCCCACCGGGCGGACCGGCTCGGCGCCGAGCTGGACGCGCTGAGTCCCCTGCGCGTTCTCCAGCGAGGCTACGCGGTCGCCCTCGCCGCCTCCGGCCGCGTGCTTCGCCGGCGCGCCGATTTCCCGCCGGGCGCCGAGTTCCGCCTGCGGGTGACCGATGGCGTGGTTCCCGCGCGGGCCAGCGAGGCATGACCCAGCCACCGGACCAGACCGACACCGGGGCGGCGTCTATCACGGACGAGCTCGATCGCCTGGAGCAGATCGTGCGCGCCCTCGAGGCGGACGATCTCGACCTCGACGCCGCGCTCAGGCTGTTCGAGGAGGGCGTGGCCCGGCTGCGGAGCGCACGCGAGCGCCTAGCCACGGCGCAGCTCCGCGTTCGCACCGTGCTCGAGGACGCCGATGGCACGCTCCACGACACCCGCCGGGATGACTGATACGGTCGCCATCCGAGCCGGCGATCTCCTGACCGAGGCCCGGGACCTGACGGACGCGCGCCTGGAAGCGTGGGCCTCACGGCTGGAGCGAGCTTACCCGGGCGATGGCGGACGCGCGCTTGGTTACGCGTTGCGAAGTCCGGGCAAGCGCGTCCGCCCGGCTCTCTTGATCGCCGCCTATCGCGCCGCGGGCGGCACGTCGACCAGTATCGCCGGCATCGCCGCCGCGGTGGAAACCGTGCACACCTACTCCCTGGTGCACGACGACCTTCCCTGCATGGACGACGACGACCTCCGCCGCGGCCGCCGGACCACACATCGGGAGTTCGGAGTGGTCCCCGCGACGCGTGCAGGCTATCTGCTGGTCGCTGTCGCTGCCGAGGTGCTGGTCGAAGCCGCGGCCGAGCTCGGCCTCGGCTCGGACAGGGTTGGGGCAATGGCTGGCGAGCTGTTCATCGCCGCCGGCATCGCGGGCATGGTCGGCGGGCAATGGCTCGACCTGGAAGCAGAGGGCCGGCGGCTCACGCTGGAGGAGCTCACCCGGGTGCATCGCGGCAAGACTGGAGCCCTGATTCGGGCATCCTGCGTTCTCGGCGGGATCGCGGCCAACGCGGGGCCGGAGGTGCTCGCGGGGCTCCGGGGCTTCGGCGAGGAGATTGGCCTCGCATTCCAGATTGCCGATGACGTGCTCGATGCCACCGGGACGAGCGATCAACTGGGCAAGACGCCGGGCCGCGATCGGGAGCTCGCCAAGTCGACGTACGTGAGCGTGCTCGGCGTGGCGGGAGCAATGGAAGACGCCGAACGCCACGCACGGCAGGCGGTGCATCGACTCGACACGGTCGGCGTTCCGTCCGGACCCCTGGGCGCATTGGCAAGGTATATTGTGACCAGGAGTAACTAACGCCCATGTCGCTACTCTCGCGCATTGAATCACCCGCCGACCTCAAGCGTCTGCGGCGCGACCAGCTCCCGCAGCTGGCCGCGGAGATCCGCACCCGCCTGATCGACTGCTGTTCCGTGACGGGCGGCCACATCGGGGCCAGCCTTGGCGTGGTCGAGCTGTCCATCGCGCTGCTCTACGAATTCGATTCCCCCGCCGACCGGATCGTGTGGGACGTGGGGCACCAGGCCTATGGGTGGAAGCTGCTCACCGGACGCAACGCCGACTTTCCAAGCTTGCGGCAGACCGGCGGCATCTCCGGGTTCCTCAAGCGCTCCGAGAGCGAGCACGACCACTTCGGCGCCGGCCACGCGGGCACCGCGGTTTCCGCCGCGCTGGGCATGGCCACCGCGCGCGATCTGCGCGGCGAGCAGCACAAGGTCGTTGCAGTGGTGGGCGACGGCGCCCTCACCTGCGGCCTTTCGTACGAGGGGCTCAACAACGCCGGCCACTCCGAGCGCGACATCATCATCGTCCTGAACGACAACGGGATGTCGATCTCCCCCAATGTGGGCGGGGTGTCGAAGATGCTCGGCAGCATCGTGGCCAACCCGCGCACCAACGCGCTCCGTGAGCAGATCAAGCACGTGACCCTCGCGCTCGGCGGCGTGTTCGGCGACGGCGTCGTCGAATTCGCCAAGAACCTCGAGGAGAGCGCCAAGAATCTGTTCTCCCAGGGCATGCTCTTCGAGGAGCTCGGCCTGCGATACTTCGGCCCCATCGACGGACACGACGTCGGCAAACTGTGCGAGACGCTGGCGTTCGTTCGCGGGATGTCCGGGCCGCGCCTGGTCCACGTGATCACGGAAAAGGGCAAGGGCTTCGCGTTCGCTGAATCGAACCGAGAGAAGTGGCACGGGCTTGCCGCGTACGATCCGGTCACCGGCGAGGCCCGGAAGAAGGCGAGCGGCCCCGCGACGTGGACCCAGGTGTTCGGCGATGCGATCACCGCCCTCGCGGCCGACCATCCCGACCTCGTGGCGATCACGGCCGCGATGCCATCGGGGACCGGCACCAACATTTTCCAGAAGCGTTGGCCCGACCGGTTCTTCGACGTGGGCATCGCCGAGGGCCATGGGGTGACCTTCGCCGGCGGGCTCGCGGCGGAAGGGCTCCGGCCGATCGTGGCGATCTACAGCACG
>DASSUE010000082.1:0-4390 GCA_035707305.1 Gemmatimonadales bacterium | reverse complement strand
GACGACCCGGATCGTGTCGCCGACTTCCGCCCGAAGCAGCGGCCCCAGCATCCCGAGGTGCTCCCACGCGGCCGTCCTCGGTTTCAGCGTGCTGAAGCTGCTGTCGGTGTATTCCCGGTAGATCGCCTTTCGGTATACCCGCCCGATCCGGTCGGGTGCGCTGGACGTCAGGATCTTCTGGAGACCTTCGAACGGCTGGCCGGTGATCGCGTTGGCGCCACTCGGGGCGTAGTCCCAGGCCACCTCGTCGGCTGCGACGTAGTACGTGCGGGTGCGCCCGGCGGCTGAGGGGGCCGCGGTATACCACCCCGCGACGGCGAGCAGGAGCAAGCCTCCGATGCCGAGCGCAACGGGCGCCGAAAGAATCGTTCGCATGGGTCCTCCGGGATGCGGCGAAGATACCGCCCCGGGCCTCAGCCGAACAGCCGCCCGCCGAAAGAAGCTAAAGCCACCGCACCATCCATTCTCCGATCACGTATCCGACTGCGGCCACGCCCAGCCCCACGACGAACATGTCCATGCCGCTACGGATCACTCCCCGGCCGGTGAACACGCTGCGAGCGGCGCCGACCGCGAAGTGCGAGAGCATGGCAATGGCAAAGGCGGACCAGATCGCTCCGCGCCCGCCGCTCACCAGGAACGGCGCCACCGGGATGAACGCGCCCAGGGCGGTGGCCGTGCCCGTGATCCACGCCTCACGCAGAGGGCTGCCCGGCTGGCCTGCGATACCGAGCTCCTCCCGCGCCTGTTCCGCCAACGCGCGCTCCGGGTCGGCCATGACCTGGGTGGCCAACGCTTCGGCCTGCGAGGGTCTCAGGCCCTTGGCCTGGTACACCAGGCTCAACTCCTCCCGCTCCAGTTCCGGCATCAGGCGGATCTCTTCCCGCTCCATGGCGAGCTCGTGCTCCAGCACTTCGCGCTCGCTCTTCGCGGCCAGATAGCCCGAGCTGCCCATGGATAAGGCATCGGCTACCATGCCGGCCACGCCGGCCACCAGAACCGCGTGGCTGGTCTCGCCGAACGTCGCCTGGGCACCGATCATCCCCGCGACCAAGCCGAAGTTCGCCGTCAGGCCGTCGTTGAAGCCGTAGACGACGTTGCGGAGGATGCCGCCGGCGCCGTGCCGGTGCCAGGGCTCTGGGCCGGCGCCGGTCAGGGTGGCGAGACGGTCGGCGTGCGCCTTGGACTCGCGGGCCAGCTGCAACGCCGTGGGACCGGCGGCTCCGTCCGGCTGCTGGCGGTACAGCTCGAGATATCCCTTCACCTCCCGTCCCTCCTCCCGCAGCAGCGCGGGCAGCAGGAGGCGCCCACCGAACCGGCGGGCGAGCCAGGCGCGGAAGCGGGCCCCGCCGGAAGGCGCGGGCTCGGGAACCGGATGGCCGTGATCCAGCAGGAGCGCCTGCCAGGCAGCCACGTGGCGGTCCTCAACCTGAGCCAGTTGCAGGTAGATCCTCTGCCGCGCGGGATCGGACTCGGCGGCGGCCAGCTCGCGGTACAGAAAGGCGGCGTCGGCCTCGTCCTGGAGGTGGTGGAGCCAGGTCGGCGGGGCGGTGGGCATACTGGAAAGTGGATGGCCGGCCACCCATTTGCGACCCTTCGTCCGACCCCTGCATCTTTAAGCAGCTATGACACGTACGCTTGCCATGGACTCCTTCCCGGTCGCCAACGCTCGCAGCGTCGTAGCCCAGGCCAAGGCCGGCGATCCGGCGGGCTTCGAGGCCCTGTACCGAGCCTTCGAATCACCGGTCTACAATCTCTGCCGCAGAATCTGCCGCACGACGGAGGACGCCGAGGACGTGCTCCAGGAGACCTTCCTGGAGGTGTGCCGAAGCATCGGGCAGTATCGGGAGGATGGCAGCTTGTGGGGTTGGATCCGCACCATCGCCGCGAGTAAGGCGTTGATGCGGCTCCGCCGAAACAAATACCGGGACACCGACGAGCTATACGACGAGGTGGTGGGAAAGGCGCGCGAGGACCATCACCTCCGCATGGACCTCGAGGCCGCGCTGGAGCGGCTCCCCGAGGTGTCCCGGGCCGTGGTCTGGCTCCATGACGTCGAGGGCTATACCCACGAAGAAATCGCCGGGATGATGGGCAAGACCACGAGCTTCTCCAAGTCCCAGCTCGCCCGGGCGCACGGACGCCTGCGGCGCTGGTTGGGCGAGGAGCGCGTCGCATGACTCATCTCACCGTCGAACAACTGCTGGCTCTCCGGGAGCCCGGCGTCGAGCCAGGCGATCGTGCCGCGCGGGAGCACCTGGATGTGTGCGACATCTGCCGCGACGAGTTCGATCGGCTGCATCAGCGGGTCGCGCGGCTGCGGGCGCTTCCCACTCTTCAGCCTGCACGGGACCGCTGGCCCGCGGTCCAGGCCCGATTGGTCGCGGAGCGACGGGCGCTCAAGCTTCAGCGCGTCCGCCGCATCGCCTTTGCATCGCTGGCGGCGGCTGCGTCGGTGGCGCTCGCCGTGTCGGTGGGCGGAGTGCGAGGCACCGGGCCCGCCGCCGCGACTACCGAGATCTCGCGGGCCATGGAGCGCTCTCGAGCGCTGGAAGAGGCCATCGACTTCTACAATCCCGAAGCTCGGGTGCTCGACGGGCGGACGGCACGGGTGGCGCAGGAAATCGAAGATCGGATCGCGGTGCTCGATCACGAGCTGGAGCTGCTCGACGTAACGCCGGATGCGTCGCGGGAAGCCCGTCAGTTGCAGCTCTGGCGCGAGCGGGTCGGATTGCTTGACGCGCTGGTCGGCGTCCACGTCACCCGCGCGAGCAACGTGGGTCTGTGAGCATGCGCGGGATGCTCGCCGCCATCGCGCTCGCATCGGCCCTGGCCCCCGCTGCGGTGGCCCAGGTGCCCCCGCGCGAGCTGGAGCGCGCCGAGGCCGGTGCGGAGGCGCTGCCGGAGCTGATCATCTCCCGCCGCGCCAGGTTGGGCCTCAAGGTCAATCTGCAGGCTCGCGAGACGGACTCGGTCGGGGCGTACGTGGATCTGGTCACACCCGGGGGTCCCGCGGCGGACGCCGGGCTGCGCGCCGGCGACGTCATCATCCGGATCGACGGAGAGTCGCTGACCGAGTCTTCGCCGGCGCGGGCGGAACGTACCCGGTCGCTGCCTGGCCTTCGCCTCATCAGCCTGGCTGCTCGGCTCGAGCCGGGCGATACGGTGACCGTGGAGTACCGGCGCGGGTCCGCCCGCCGCACCACGTCGCTGGTCACCGATGCCGATCAGCTGGTGCACCTGGAAGCCAGCCGGCTGCCGCGTACCATGGCAATGCGGGTCGCTCCGCGGCCGGCAACCGGAATGCGGCCGATGGGGGTGCGGCCGTTCGAGGTTCCGGCACCCGCCTTCGAGCTGTTCGTGGCCGGGGAGCTCTCGGAGCTCGAGCTCGCCCCTCTCAACGCCGAGCTGGGCCAGTATTTCGGCATCGGCGAGGGGGTGCTGGTGATCAACGCGCCGCGGGGGTCACCCCTCAAACTGCGGGGGGGCGACGTGGTCTTGGCGGTAGACGGCCGACGCCCCGAGAGCCCCCTGCATCTCCTCAGAATCTTGCGGAGTTACGACGGCGACGAGCAGTTCAAGCTGGACATCATGCGGGCCCGCAAACGGGAAAGTCTCACCGCCAGTCTCTCCGCCCTGCAGGAACGCTGACCGGGACCGTGTGCGCCCGCTCACAGAGGGGGCACCCGATGGCCGTCTATATCTGAGGTCCACCCCCCGGAGGGCTTATGGACTTCCTATGGACTTTGATCGTCGGCCTGATCGTTGGCGCGATCGCCAAGCTGCTCATGCCGGGTCGTGACCCGGGCGGCTTCATCGTCACCATCCTGCTGGGTATCGCGGGCGCGCTTCTGGCCGGATTCCTCGGCCGCGCGATGGGTTGGTACGACAATCCCGGCTCGGGCCCCGGGATCATCGCGTCGATCCTCGGCGCCATGCTGTTGCTCTTCCTGTATCGCCTGTTCGTGGGAAGGCGTCGCACGACAATTCCTTAGAAGCAGTACCAGTACGAGTACTGGTACGGAGTACACGGAGTACAAGGACGGGGGACGAGTAAAGCGGTGACACTCGCCCCCCGTACTCGTACCTGTACTCGTACTGCAGTTACGCCGTCACCAGCCTCGCCCGCTCGGTCCGGTTCGGATGAACCAGTCGGCCCAGCTCGCCGAACTGCTCCGGATTGAGACTCTGGTTGCCGTCGCTCAGCGCCCTGGCCGGATCCGGGTGCACCTCAACGATCAGCCCACACGCCCCGGCCGCCAGCGCAGCCGCGCCCAGCGGGATCACAAGCGACGCGATGCCCGCCGCGTGACTGGGGTCGACCACGACCGGCAGGTGGCTGCGCTCGCGGACCAGCGCCACAGCATTGAGATCGAGCGTGTGCCGGGTG
>DASSUE010000081.1:0-4953 GCA_035707305.1 Gemmatimonadales bacterium | reverse complement strand
CCCCCGGCGGAATGCTCGACATTCGCGGCGGTAGCGCGGAGCACATCATCGCCACCGGCCGATACGGATTCGACCTCGGCCGCGGAGCGGCGCTCAGGGTGTACGGGCGCTACCGGGATCGGGCGCCGTCCCGCCTGAGCGGTGACGGCGCGGGGGAGGACGATTGGGAGCAGGGCCAGGGCGGGTTCCGGGCCGACCTCGACCCATCGCCTCGCGATCACATCACGCTTCAGGGCGACGCCTACACCGGCTCCGGCGGTCAGGTGGTGAACTTCGCACAGCCCACGCCACCGTTCGCCGGCATGGCGTTCGACGAATTGGACGTCAGCGGCGCGAACATCCTGGGGCGGTGGACCCATCGCTTCCTGGGCGATGACGAACTGCAGCTCCAAGCGTATTTCGATCGTGCCGTGCGAACCGTCCCCTCGTCGTTCGGCCGAATCGCGGTCAACATTTTCGATCTGGACCTCCAGCACCACATCCGGCTGTCCAGCCGGCACGACCTGTTGTGGGGGTTCGGATACCGGCTCAACGCGGACACCATCAGCGGCACCTTCGCCACGACGCTGGTACCGCCGGGCCGAACCACCCACCTGATCACGGCCTTTGCGCAGGACGAGGTCGCGATCTTCCCGGGTCGGCTGTCCGCGACGGTGGGCGCCAAGCTGGAGCGGAACGACTTCTCCGGCGCGGAGCTGCAGCCCAATCTGCGACTGCTGTGGACGCCGGGCAGGCGACACGCGATCTGGTCGGCGATCTCCCGAGCCGTGCGGATCCCCTCGCGACTCGATGCCGACGTCCGCTTCGTCGGACAGGTGCTTCCAGGCACGCCTCCCACACAGGTCCGGTTCGACGGCAACGAGGACTTCGACTCCGAGGAAATGGTGTCGTGGGAAGCCGGCTGGCGCAGCGAGCCGTACCGGTCGATCTCCCTAGATCTGTCGCTGTACTACAGTTGGTACGACCGGCTGAGGACCATCGCGCCGCTCCCTCCTACAGTGGACGGCGGGTTCGCAGTGCAGCCGTTCGAGGTACGGAACGATCTCGAAGGACACGCTTACGGCGGCACACTGGCGGCGAGCTGGCGTCCGGCGCGCGACCTGGTGTTCCGCGGGAGCTACACGCTGCTCGAGATGGACCTGAATCTCGCGGGCACCGCCCCGCCGGGCTCGACGCCGAATGTGAATCCGGGATTCAACCCGGGGCATCAGGCCAGCCTGCGGTCCTCGCTCACGCTGCCACCAGGGATCGACGTCGACCTGATGCTCCGCTATGTCGGCACCCTTCCCACCCCGCCCATCTCGGAGTACCTCCAGGCCGATGCACGGGTTGGCTGGGCGGCGCGGCCGGACATCTCCCTTGCCGTGGTTGGACGGGATCTATTCGCCCGCCGCCACGCCGAATTCGCGAGCGTTCCTCAACGCGAGATTCAGCGGCGAGCCGAGGTGCAGTTCGAGTGGCGCTTCTGATCCCACGCCGCACGGTTCGGCTGGCAGCTCGGTGCGCGGTAGCCATGGCCTTCGTGGCGCTCTACGCGGAGCGAGGGTACGCCCAGGCAGCGCCCGGCCCGCTCGAGTATCGGGTGAAGGCAGCCTATCTGCTCAACTTCGCCCGCTACGTGCAGTGGCCGCCGTCCGCGTTCGCGGACCCCGACTCGCCAATCAACGTCTGTGTGCTCGGGCGGGACCCTTTCGGCCGCGTGCTCGAGGAGACCTTCGAGGGCCGCCACGTGAACACGCGCCCGTTTCGCGTGCTGCGTCCGGTGCGGCCGGCAGCGGAGCTCTGCCACGTTGCCTTCGTCGGAGAGTCCACCGCTGCCGTGCGCGAGGCCTGGTTGGGCGTCCTCCGAGACGAGGCGACGCTGACCGTCGGGGAGGGCTCTGACTTCGCGCGGCAGGGCGGCATGATCGGATTCGTGCCGATCGAAGAGACGGTCCGCTTCGAGATCAACGTGGAAGCCGTGGAAGCCGGCGGACTGCAGATCAGCTCTCGCGTGCTCGCGCTCGCGACCCGGATCTATCCTGAGCGAGGCAACCGATAAGGATGCGGCGGCTTCGGGATTGGCCCATCCGCCGGAAGGTTGCCCTGCTCATCGGCGTCACCTCGGTGGTCGGACTGTTGTTCGCGGGCGCCGCCGTCGTAGCCTACGAGCTCACCACGTTCCGCCCGCGCGCGCTGCGAGACGCGCGCACCCAGGCCGAGCTGATTGCGATCAATACCATCGCCGCCCTCCAGTTCGATGACCCGCAAGCCGCGACCGAGAATCTCGCCACGCTGAGCAATCGCAGCGAGATCCATAGCGCCCGGGTGTGGGAACCGAACGGCCGGCTGTTCGCCAGCTACGTTCGCCCCGGCGTGGACGCGCCGCCCCCTCCACGGCTGGTCGCAGGCACGGAGTTCCTTCCGGACCGCCTCGTGCTGACGGAGCCACTCGAGGACCAGGGCCAGCAGGTCGGTTGGCTCACCCTGCAGTACGCGATCGCCCCACTATGGCAGCGGCTGCCGCAGTACGGGATCATGGTGGTGGTCGTGGCCGTAGCCCTCGCGACCGCGGGTGGATTGCTGCTGGAGATGCTCGGGCGGTCGGTGTCGCGGCCACTCCGCACCCTTACCGACGCGGCGGACACGATCAGCCGCACCGGCAGCTACGGCCTGAGAGTGGAACGTCTGGGCGAGGACGAGATCGGTACGCTGACCGATGCGTTCAACTCGATGGTCGGTACGGTCGAGACCCAGCAGAACGCCCTGCTGCAGAGCGAGGCGCGGCTGCGGCTCGCGATGGAAGCCGCGGCCATCGAAACCTGGGTGGTCGATCTCGGTGGTGCGCGGGCCGGAGCATCGGAGCCCGCGGATCTCCGATCCTTCGAGCAGCTGCTCGAGCGGGTGCATGCTGACGAACGCGACCGTGTGGCAGCCGCGATTCAGGCGGCGGTCGACGCCGGCGCCAGCTTCGACGTGGAGTTCCGCGGCGCGACACCCTCCGGCGAAGAGCGCTGGGCGGAGTTTCGCGGCCAGGTACATGGGGGCCAAAGCGGGCAGCCGGTGCGGCTGATCGGCGTCACTCAGGACACGACCGACCGCCGGCGGGTCGAACAGCAGCTGATCCAGTCGCAGAAGATGGAGGCGATCGGCAATCTGGCCGGCGGGATTGCCCACGACTTCAACAATCTGCTCACCGGCATCATCGGCTACCTCACTTTCGCGCAGCGGCGGCTCCCTCCAGGCACGCCGGTCCGGGCCGACATCGACGAAGTCGAACGCGCCGCGCGGCGGGCCGCGGCGCTCACCTCGCAGCTTCTGTCGTATGCCCGGCGGCAGATGGTCGTACCGACGGTGGTGGATCTCAACGCTTCGGTGGGGGCGATGGAGCCCATGCTGCGTCGACTGCTGGGCGAGGATGTCGAGGTGATCACCGAGCTCGACGGCACGCTCTGGCCGGTGCGGGTGGACCCCGGTCAGCTCGAGCAAGTGATCCTCAATCTCGCCGCGAACGCTCGGGATGCGATGCCGGCCGGGGGCACTCTGCGGGTTCGAACCCGGAACGTAACGCTGAGCTCCGACGACGTTGGCCGCCAGCCAGAGCTGCGGCCCGGTGACTACGCCGCGCTCATCGTCGCGGACACCGGCCTCGGGATGACGCCGGAGGTGAAGGACCGAATCTTCGAGCCGTTCTTCACCACCAAGCCCGCCGGAGCGGGGACCGGGCTCGGCCTCGCGATGTGCTATGGCATCGCCAAGCAGGCTGAGGGCCACAT
Organism: Gemmatimonadales bacterium; assembly: GCA_035707305.1. Classification (GTDB taxonomy): domain Bacteria; phylum Gemmatimonadota; class Gemmatimonadetes; order Gemmatimonadales; family GWC2-71-9; genus DASQPE01. The sequence continues at coordinate 1,198 of DASSUE010000081.1, read as the reverse complement.
CATGGTCGAGAGCGAGCTCAACAAGGGGAGCGAGCTGACGGTCCTGCTACCCCGAGTGCCCGGGGAACTGTCCGCCGTGGCCGACCGAAGCCTGGCCGAGCTCCCGCGGGGAACCGAGACGATACTTGTGTCCGAGGACGATGCTGTGGTGCGGTTGCTGGCGGTTCGAACCTTGAGCGAAGCGGGATACACCGTGCTGGAGGCCGCCACCGCCGCGGCGGGGTTGGAGCTGGCGGCCGCACACCCCGGCCCGATCCACCTGCTGCTCACCGACGTCGTGATGCCGGGCGGCAGCGGACGAGACCTGGCCGAGGCACTTCTCCCGCGCTGGCCCCATCTCCGGGTGATCTTCATGTCGGGATACACCTCCGACGTCGTCCTTCGGCGCGGGGTGGTCGAGGAGTCCGTTCGCTTCCTGGCCAAGCCGTTTTCACCATTGGCGTTAGCGCACGCCGTCCGCCGCGAGCTCGACACTCGCCCCAGCCGGGAGTGGCCGACCCGCACGGGTTGACCACCCACTCCGGCCTCAAGATTGTTGCCGACCCTGCACTTAGGACGGCCGGACCGCATCAAATGAGAGCCTGATTTGCATGCGTGCAAGCGATTTTGTGCAGTTTCTGCACGAAATCGTGTGCGCTCCTATTGCGGGATCAGGGTTCCCGCGATAACCTAGGGGTGTAAGCGGGATGACAGTTTCGTCCGATCCCCTCACCCCTCAGCGAAGGAAACGAACCGGTGCCGACTTTCTTCCTGCCCCTGCTCCAGGAGGCCGCGCCGCCCGCCGTCGTGCCGGCCGACACCGCCTGGATGCTCGTGGCAACAGCGCTCGTGCTGCTCATGACCCCCGCGCTCGGCTTGTTCTACGGCGGCCTCGTCCGCTCGAAGAATTCGCTGAACACGATGATGATGAGCTACGCGGCGCTCGGCGCCGTCGGTGTGCTGTGGGCCGCGATCGCGTACAGTCTCGCGTTCGCCGAAGGCACCCCCCTTCTCGGTGCCCTGACGAACCTGGGGTTGGGCGGAGTCGGGCTCGAAGCCAAGGGCACTATCCCTCATGTGTTGTTCATGGCCTACCAGGGCACCTTCGCCATCATCACGGCCGCACTGATCTCGGGCGCGGTGGTCGAACGGATGAGATTCGGCCCCTACCTGGCGTTCATCGTGCTGTGGACCCTGCTGGTTTACGCCCCCGTGGCGC
>DASSUE010000080.1:0-19354 GCA_035707305.1 Gemmatimonadales bacterium | reverse complement strand
ACCGTCTATCTCGCCCACGACGTCAAGCACGACCGGCCGGTCGCGCTCAAGCTGCTCCACCCCGAGCTCGCCGCCTCGCTCGGCCCCGAGCGGTTCCAGCGCGAGATCCGCTTCGCCGCCCGGCTCCAGCACCCGCACATCCTGACCGTGCTCGACTCCGGCAAGACCGCCGGACAGCTCTGGTTCACCATGCCCTACGTCGAGGGCAAGAGCCTGCGCGCGCGGCTCAACCGCGAGCGGCAACTGCCGCTGGAGGACGCGGTTCGGATCGTTCGGGAGGCGGCTCGCGCGCTCGACTATGCGCGCCAGCACGGGATCGTTCACCGCGACATCAAGCCCGAGAACATCCTGCTCACCCAGGACTGCTCCACGCTCGTAGCTGATCTCGGGATCGCGCGGGCATTGGGAGGGGCCGACGGACCGCCCGGGGGAACGCTGACCGCCACGGGGATGTCCGTGGGCACCCCGGCCTACATGAGTCCGGAGCAGGCGAGCGGCGACAGGGCGCTCGACGCCCGCACCGACGTCTACTCGCTCGGTGCAGTGCTGTTCGAGCTCCTGAGCGGCCTTCGGCTCGGCCCAGAGGCAGGTGCTCACCGAGCGGCCGACGGCGAGCCTCGCTGCCTATGAGGCGTTCCTCAAGGGCGAAGCCGCGACCCAGAGCGTCGGTTCCTTTGACGCCGCCGCCCTCCGCAGCGGCATCGGCTTCTACGAGCAGGCGGTGCGCTCGACTCCACCTTTGCCCAGGCCTGGGCGCAGCTCGCTCGCGCCCAGGCACAGTACTACTACAACGTGATCCCCACTCCCGCTGCCGCCGATGCCGCCCGCCGCGCGGCGGCGCGCGCCGCCGCGCTCGCTCCGGGCCGTCCCGAGGGCCAGCTCGCGCTAGGCGACTACCATCAATCCGTGCGAAAGTCGAACCCGGAGGCCCTCGCCGCATACAAGGCCGGACTCGAGATTGCGCCAGCGAATTCGGAGCTGCTCCCCGGCTCCGCCCTCGCCGAACAGAGCCTCGGTCGTTGGGAGGCGGCGCTCGCGCATCTCGCGCGCGCGGCCAAGCTCGACCCCCGTTCCGTTTCGACCGCGCGGCGCCTTGGCCTGACGTTGATTCGGCTGCGCCGCTACCCGGAGGCGCAGGCGGCCGCGGAGCAGGGCATCCGCCTCTCGCCCGCGGGCCTCGATCTGATCCAGAGCGATGGTCCACTTGGGCCAGGGCGACCTAAACGGGGCGCGGGCGGTCCTCCGGGCGGTCCCGGCGGAGGTCGAGCCGACCGCGGTCGCTGCGTTCATGGGCACCTACCTGGGACCTCTTCTGGGTCCTCGACGACGCCCAGCAGCAGCTGCTCTTGCGGCTTTTACCCAGTGCTTTCGGAGATGACCGCGGCAACTGGGCGATCGTCCTCGCGCAGACGTACTATCTCCGCGGCGACCGGGCGCGGGCGAGGATTTGCGCGGACTCCGCGCGGGCCGCCTTCCTGGAGCAGCTCGCGGCGACTCCGAACGACGCGCAGCGTTACTCGCTGGTAGGGATTAGACCGAAGATACGGAGCGTGTAGCGCGTTCCCGCGGGATCGAAAGACCAGGTCGGTGAGCAGCCGAAAGGGACCGCACTCGATAGGGGTCGTCGCGGCGCCGATGAGCGTGACACGGCAGGAATTGGGAGCCGGGTTGCCCACGTAGTCTGTATGAGATGCGGAGCGACGTTGCGTCCGCCGGATGGTTCAAGCTGCCGCGTGGGGCGGCAGACGGCAAGCGACGGTCATGCTGACAAACATTTCCCGACCGCTTCACGGAAACCTCACGATATCGGTGCTACCGTAGCGCCGGCGCTCCGGTTCTGGCACGGCGCCACCCTACCAGGAGGCAACGATGTCCGCAGGAAGGATTTGCAGTCGCGTGGTGGCTACCGCGGTGCCGACGGAGACGATCCGGACAGCGGCCCGCCGCATGGCGGAAAACGAGGTGGGCACGCTGGTCGTCGTCTCGGGAGACGCCGAGTCCCGCGCCCTCGGCGTCATCACGGATCGCGACATCACGATCCGGGGCGTCGCCGAGGGGCGGGATCTGGACCGGACTCCGGTATCGGCGCTGATGTCCACTCCGGTCCAGAGCGTCAACCAGGCCACGCCAATCGAGCAGGCACTCGCGCGCATGGGCACCAGCGCAACGCGCCGGCTGGTCGTGACCGGCGACCGGGACCGCCCGATCGGCATTCTGAGCCTCGACGATGTGCTCGAGTTGCTTGCCCTCGAGGCGGAAGCGATCGGTCGGCTCTTGGGGAAGCAGAAGCCGGAGATCACGGCGGGACTATCCGGCTGGTCGTGAGCGGCTAGCCCTAACGATGCCGTCGTAGCGCGCGGCTCTCGCGGGGGGCGCCATGTGGCGCCCCCAGCGTGACGAAGCTGCGGGCTCGCACCAGCGTCTGCTCGTACGGCGACGCGCAACTGGCGTGTATGGCTAGCCCTTCGTCGGCTCAGCGCCGGCCAGCAGGCTCCGAAATCCGTTCCACCACCCTCCCGACCTCGGTGGCGCCGATTACCTCCTCGTGCCGCGCCAGGTCGGCCTGCGCCACCATCCCCACGCAGCAGCCGCGTGCGTCCACCACCGGGACTCGCCGCACCTGCTTGTCGGCCATCACTTGCTCCACCTCCCTGACGTCGTCCTCCGGACGGCAGCAGGTCGGGTCCTTGCTCATCACCTCCCGGACCCGAGTATCCGGACCCTTCCCCGCGGCCAGCCCGCGGCAGGCGAGATCGCGATCGGTCACGGTCCCGATCACGCGCTTGGACCGGCTATCCTCCACCACGGGGAGACAGCCGCAGTCGTGCTCCTTCATCATCTGCGCCGCACGCTGCATCGTCTCGTCCGGCGTACAGCAGGCGGGGTTCTCCGTCATGATCTCACGGGCTTGCACACTACCCCCTTGCATCGGTGTGCTCCGAGAGTCTGACGGCTGCCGCGCGGCGGCCGTGAGGCACATCACCAACCCTCCCGCATCCGACCGCCTTGCTCATCATGCCCGCGCCCCCCATCATCTCGTAGACGAAGCGTTCGCCGTCGTCGGCGCCTGTTTCTCTCGCGCGTCGACCGCGTGGCCGTCTAGGAGGACCGATCCATGGCCCGATTCGCGGTCAATGCCACTCGCTACGACCCCTACAAGAACTTCAAGTTCCGGGTCAAATGGGATGGCAGGTACGTGGCAGGGATCAGCAAGGTGAGCGCCCTTCGGCGATCGACGGAAGTGGTGGAGTACCGGGAAGGAGGCCAGCCGAACTCGTCCCGCCGTTCGCCGGGCCGCACGGAGTACGAGCCCATCACATTGGAGCGCGGGCTCACCCACGACAGTGCATTCGAGGACTGGGCCAATCAGCCCTGGACCCCCGGCGCGGAGCTGGCTCCGGCCAGCTTCCGCAAAAACGTCAGCATCGAGCTCTGCAATCCTGCCGGCCAGGTGATGCGGGTCTACAAGGTGCGCAGTTGCTGGATCTCCAAGTACCAGGCGCTTCCCGATCTCGGGGGCGATGGGAAGGCGAAGCTGATTGAATCAATCACCCTCGAGCACGAGGGTTGGGAACGCGACACGTCGCTTCCCAAGCCGAGGGAACCTCGATCCAGAACGAAGGCGCGCCGTTCTTCGACTCGCTGACGAGAATCGCCCCCAAGCCGGGCCGCGGCTACTCCTCGCTGTCCTCCGAATCCTCCGAATCCGAAGCGGCCTTGCGCTGAGCGTTCAGCTGGTCGATCTCGGCTTTGTGCGCCTTGTAGAACTCGGTCTGCGCCTTCGAGACCGGGATGCCGGCCACCGGCTGGCCGTTTTCCTCCATGAACGCGGCGGCGCCCGCGTGGGTGGACGTCAACAAGGTCAGCACGTAGTCCCGGGTGGTGACGCCATGCTTGGTGAGTGCCGCCTTCGCCTCCGGCACGGCGTTGATCCGTGAGACCATCTGATCGATGCTCTTGATCTCCTCGTCATCGTCCGCGAGGTCGGGCCGGCTCTCCTCCAGCCGGTCGAACTCGATCATGACCTGCGTGGCCCGTCGGACCTTGTCCATCGTGAGCGTGTAGCCCTTGAGCGCGGCCTCGTCGGCGGCCGACCAGTTGCCCTGTGCCTCCGCCGGGACCGCCTCACCCAAGCTGAACCCCATCACGATCGTGGTGGCCACTACGAACCCGGCACTGCGGGTGCACCGGCGCATATGGTCTCCTGTGTGGGATCGGGAATGTTGCAGCCGGTTGGGGTGGGCGTCAAAGCTTGACCGGTCAAACGGGTTGCGATAATGAGTCCTCATGCCCACCCGAGCCATCCCCATGGCCCTGCCGAGCGCCAGGCGTATCTGGCTGCGCGCTCAGCGCCTCGACCAGCAGGCGCCGTTCGGCGACGGACCCGGCTCCACCCGGGCCGCGGTGGAGCATCTGGGCTACGTGCAGATCGACACCATCCACGTGATCGAGCGCTGCCACCACCACATCCTGTTCACCCGGATCCCCAGCTATCGCCGTGAGCATCTGCATCAGGCCCAGACCATCGACAAGACGGTCTTCGAGTACTGGACCCACGCATTGGCATATCTCCCCACCACCGACTTCCCGTTCTACGTCCGCGACATGAGGCATCACTGGCACCGCCGGAGCGCCTGGTTCGGCGCGGTGACCGAGGAGGACGTGCGACGGGTACTGAGCCGCATCCGCCGGCGCGGCGCGCTCACCATCCGGGACATCGACGACGACGTGCTCACGGAGAAGGAGCACGAGTGGGCCAGCCGGAAGCCCTCCAAGCGGGCCCTGCAGCTGGCGTTCTACCGCGGCCAGGTCACCGTCAGCCGGCGAACCGGGATGCTCAAGACCTACGAGCTTCTCAACCGGCACTTTGGCTGGAAGCGCCCGCCGAGGGCGGCTCCGGAGCGAGGGGTCCTGAACTACCTGCTCGACCGGGCGCTCCGGTCGCAGGGAGTGGTGAGCCTGAACTCAGTCTGCTATCTCATGCCCGGGCGAAGGCCGGCGATCCGGCGCCTGATCCAGGCCCGGGTCCGCCGGGGCGAGTTGGTCGCGGTCCAGCTCGAGGGCGCCGGCAAGCAGGAGCATTGGTCCCGTCCCGAGACACTGGAGGCACCACCCGATAGCGACGAGGAGCTGGTCCACATCCTCTCGCCGTTCGATCCCTTGGTGAGCCAGCGGAAGCGGCTCAAGCTCTTCTTCGGATACGAGCACCGCTTCGAGGCGTACGTGCCCAAGCCGAAGCGGCTGTTCGGCTACTTCGCCCTGCCGGTGCTGGTGGGGGACCGGATCGTCGCCGCGATCGACCTCAAGACCGATCGCGAGCGCGGGAAGCTCCTGCTCCAGCGTTGGACCTGGGTAGGCGATGGACCCCGGCGCGCGCTCAAGCGCCGGATCGAGGAAGAGCTCGGCCGGTTCGAGCGGTTCCAGCTAGCGCGCTGACCCCGTTTTTCCGAGTAGTGCGTCAGCGGCCCGCGACGGCCGCCTGCTGAGTTACCTCCGAAACCAGCAGGGTGAGCGCGCCTTGCACCTCCTCCACCGTGAACACGCAGTGCCCGAACGGTGACGTCAAGGGCACGGGAAAAGCCGTCAGCAGCGATCCCCTCCCGGCAGCCTCCACTTTCTGCTGGTACCGCACGACTTGCTCGAAGGGTATGATCGGGTCCGCGAGATTGTAGATCGTCACCACGGGCAGCTGCAGCTTCCCGTCGGTCTCGTACTTCTTGAGCTGACTGAGCGCCTGCTGCTCCGCGGTGAAGCGGGGTATTGCGGCGTTGACCACGGGTGGCGGGTACACTCTCCCGGTGTTGTCGTACGGTTGCCCGATCCGATCCTGTACATCGGCGGTGCCGAGGATGTTGTACGCCAGGAGCCGGATCGTGAACTCTCCCACGTAGGCCGGCGGCGGTCCGGGCGGCAGCGTGATGCCCGCGGCAGTGAACAGAGCTACGGCGGCAGGCGGATTGGCCTGGAGGGCACCAAGCACCGCAGTTTGGAGCGTTCCGGCCCGCCACGCGTTGACCACCGTCTCGGGGATCGCGATCGCGGTTCCCTGAATCACGCCCGGAAAGAAGAAGTCGAACAGCACCCGGAAGTCGTTCAGATGATCGAGCTGGCCCCGGAAATCGCCAATCGGTCCGCATACCGCGAGCACGCCATCGAAGAGCTCCGGGTAGCGCTCTCCGGCCAGTACCGCGACCGCGGCCCCCTCCGACACCCCCGCCGCCAGCACGACTCCCGACACCTCCCGGAACTGACGCTCGAACTCGTGGACGGTCCGGAGCAGGTCCTGCTCCGCCTCGAAGAGAATCAGGCCAGTGTTCCGGTAACTGGTCGTGGCGAACGCGAACCCGGCGGAAGTGACGATCTCGGAGACTCGGAACCCGCCGATCACGTCATCGACGATCGCGACCGGGTCGAAGGGGTTGACGTACCCGTGCGCATAGACGATGACGCTCCGGTTCCAGGCCGACCCCTCCGGGACACAGAAGAGGAACAGCGCCCCGCTCCCCGGCAGAGCGCCCGCGGACGAGATGGTCCCCTGAGGGCAGGTTGTGGTGATGGTGGGATCGACGGAATTGCGCTCCGTGATCGAGGGGGCATCGGAACTGGTGGCGATTGCTGGATCGGCTACCGGTATACCCGTCGGCGGGTCGGCGCAGGCACCCAGGGCGAGAGCGAGCAAAGCGGCGCGGCGCATCGGTTACCTCCGTGAAAGCCCTTCGGACGCCTACCAGACGCCTACTATAGGAAGGCGTCGATCCGGCGGCCAGAACCACCGCTGAAAAACCGTCCAGCATCGTGACGCCGGTCACGGGCAATCTCGGTACCCGTTCGCACAATCAGCCCCTGCAGCAGGATCGATGTCAGGAAGGAGACAACCATGGCCAATATCACTCGACGCGGCGATGTATACAGCGAGGGTCCCCCAATGCTGGGTGGACTCCAGCGGCTCAACCGGATGCTCGACGAGGCCTTCGGCGGCTGGCCGTCCATGCAGGGGGGCACGCTCACGTCGGCCTGGATTCCGGCATGTGACGTGTGTGAGGACCGTGACAGCGTCACGATCTCGGTGGAGCTACCCGGCGTTCGGCCGGAGGACGTGAAGCTCACCGTGGAGACCAACGTGCTCACGGTCCGGGGCGAGAAGCGGGAAGAGACGCGGAGCGATCAGGAACAGACGCATCGCGCGGAGCGGACCTATGGGTGGTTCGAGCGGGCGTTCGCGCTGCCGAGCACGGTGGATCCGGAACAGATCGAGGCCCGGTACGAGAACGGCATTCTCAGGATCACCATCCGCAAGGCGGATCGGGCGCGGCCGCGTGAGATCCCGGTGACCGCCGGCGCCCGAGCGGGCGGCAACGAAGGCGCCAGCCGGAGCGCCGGCTCACGTCGCCGGAACGCCGGCTCCCGGAAGGAGCAAGACGAGCCAGGAGAATCCGCTAGCTAGCCGATCGCAGGGCAGCTCGAAGGCGGAGCTTCGGAGGGGCGCCTCGGAACGAGGCGAGGAGACCCGGCGGCGGTTTGCCGGGCTCCGAGCGTCGAGTTCCGCCCCGAAGGAGTTCCCCCCTTCGAGCTGGTCAGGCTGCCTACGCCAGCTTCTCCGCCAGATAGGCGAACCGCGAGAGCCGGCGCTCCCGCGACAGCGTGTTGACGCAGAGCAGGAACCGCTGCAACCCGTCGAAGTTTGCCTGGCCCTCGCGTCCCACGAGCACTGCACGCTGCCGCTCCCGCGCGTCGTGCCAGCGGCGGGCCACCTCCTCCGCATTCCCCGTCACGTCCCGAACCTCGCGGACCGCGAACCCCGCCGTCTCCAGCAACCGCTCATTCGCGCCAGGCGGCACGAACAGGTAGAACCCGATCGAGCTCCGAACCGCCAGCTCCTCGTGCGATGCCACGCCGGTCAGGACCATCGCATCGGTGAAGAGCGCCCGCCCGCCGGGCCGGAGCACCCGGTGCCAGTCGCGCAGCACCGCGAGCCGGTCGCGCAGGTGGCACATCGCGTCGTTCGATACTACCGCGTCGAAGCTGTTCGGCGGGAACGGGAGGGGCTGGTTCGCGTCCACCACCTCGAACCTGGTTCGCTCGGCGAGATCCCGGGACTCGGCCAGCGCCGCCGCGTTCCGGACCCCGTGCTCATTGATGTCCACGCCGGTGACCCGGCAACCGCGTTTTGCGGCGAGGTACACCGCCGGGCCGCCGGAGCCGCTTCCCACCTCGAGCACCGCCGAGCCCGCGCGCACTCCCAGCAGGTCGGCGAATTCGAGCCATTCCTGCGCGGTGAGCCAGCTGCTCTGCCCGATGTCCTCGCCGTAGGTCTCTCGCCGCACCGCGGTCTCGGCAGCGCTCTGGAAGTCGGCGTAGACGTGGCCGTACAGGTCGACCGAGCTCTCCGACATGGGGCCTCCAAAGCAATCCGCAGCCTCGCCAACTGTCCGCGCGGAAAGAGCTTACGTGAGGTGATCCGGCAGTGATGCCAGCGTGATGCCTGGCCGTATCCTGTCCCCCGTGAACCGCCGGCGGCGACAGGCGCCGTGCCAATGTCCAGTGGAACCCCGAGGCGGGCAAGGCCCGCCCAAGCGATAGGAATTGTTGCGATGAGCCCCGGGCCCAGAACCGTGCGCTGGCGAAACCACACCTTTCACTTCGAGACTTTTCAGGGAAGGGATCTCGCCGGCAGCCACGGCCCGATCTGGGGGGTCTGGTGGCGGAGCGAGTTCATCGGCACCATGCCCGCCCACGCCGACGAGACCACCAAGGAGTTCGAGGTGCGCTCGGTCCGCTGGCTGGCCGATCTGCTCCGCTAAGCCAGCTCCTCGACCGCCCCGGATCGGGGCGCCCATCCGCTCGCCTCGCGGAGCTTCCGGTTGGAGATCCGGAGCGATTTCGCCATCGTGGCGCCCACGACACCGGCGACGGACGTAGCCCAGGTCGGGAGAAATCTCGGCGGCCTGACGCCGAGCCGGCGGGCGATAGTGTCGGCCGTATCGCGCCGGCGCCTTGGTGCGCTCTCAACCACATTGTAGATGCCTGCGGGCACGCCGAGCGCTGCAACTACCGCCGAGGCCGCATCGTCGTGCGAGATCCAGGAGAGGTACGCCTGCGGCCGGCCCGGGAGCGGGAACCAGCCGCGGCGGACCGCGTCGAGCAGCGCGGCCGTCGCGGTATCGTCGGGTCCGTAGAAGAGACCGAAGCGGAGCACCACGCCCACACGGCCCGCTCGGGTGAACCGATCGGCCGAATCCTCTGCGGCGAGCACCGAACGGTTGTACCGGGCCGGCCGCACCGGCGCGGTCTCGTCCACCCAGGTGTCGCCGGCGTCGGCGTAGATCGGCGCGAACGACTCCTGGACGATCCGCTCCACGGTCTCACCGGCGAGCGCGGCATCGACCAGGTTGCGCGAGACCTTCCGCCGCACCCGGTCCATCGGGCGCCACGCCCAGGGCAGAAACATCCTCGGGCCGGGAGGGGGCACCGCGGTCGCGAGGTTCACGATCGCCTCCGCCCCCGCCACTGCCCGCCCCACCGCCGCAAGATCGAACAGGTTCACCGCCTCCGCGCGAATGCCCTGATCCTGCAAGCGGCGCAGCTTGTTCGGGTTTCGGCCTGCGGCGGTGACCTGGTGTCCCGCATGAAGGAGGAGAGGAACGACGCGCCGCCCGACCACGCCGGTGGCGCCGGTAACGAACACATGCATGCGAGGAGAACCGCTGCGCTTGTTCCGGGGTTCAGAGCACCACAAAGTTTCGGCTGAACCCGATCAGCTTGTACAACACCCCAACCCGGAGATGGGGCTCCTGCCCCGCCGGGATCGCTACGAGAATCGGCAGGGCCGCGAGACCACTCAGACCCGGACCATCACTCCTCCAGATCGCGTTTGAGCCGGGCGATGAGATCCACCGCACCGGCTGCGTAGGGACCGATCCAGCGCTCGTGAATCTGCTTGATGGGGAGCGGGTTGAGGTAGTTCCACCGGTGGCGGCCGCGCCGCTTGACGATCACCAGGTCGGCGGCCTCCAGCACGCCCAGGTGCTGCATCACCGTGCAACGGTCGAGGTCGTCGAACTGCTCGCACAGCTCGCCGGTGGTCTTGGGGCCCCGCTTGAGGAGATCCAGCATTCTCCGGCGCCGGGAATCGCCCAGGGCTTTGAACACGGCGTCGTCGGCGGTGCGGGTTGACATGTTATAGAAATATAACATATCTTCGGGCTCGAACCAGCCTGTGAGGGCCCGATGGAGTTGCGGTTTCAGGTGCATGGCAAGATCAAGAAGCCCGTCGCCGAGGTCTTCGACGCGGTGGTCAACCCAAAGAAGCTGAGCGGTTACTTCACCACCGGCGGCGCGAGCGGGCCGCTCGTCGCCGGCAGCACGGTCACCTGGGATTTCGCGGACTTCCCGGGCGCGTTTCCGGTGCATGTCCGCGAGCTGGTGCCGAACCGGCTCATCGTGCTCGATTGGAAGGCCAACGACGGTGACTACGACACGGTCGTTCGCATGGAGTTCGAGTCGATCGACCAGGGGTCAACGCTGGTCCGGATCAGCGAGTCCGGCTGGAAGGAATCGCAGGCAGGGCTCGACAGCTCCTACGGCAACTGCTCGGGCTGGATGCACATGCTCTGCTGCCTCAAGGTCTATGTGGAGCAAGGGACCAACCTGAGGGCGTTCTTCTTCTAGCAGCGACCGGCGGGGAAGAAAAAACGAGCGGCCCGTTCTCCCGGAGGAGAAGCGGGCCGCTCGACACACCGGTCATCCGGAGTCAGCGAATTGGCTTCGCCGTTCTTCTTCCCTGAGCCACCGCCTGTGGGCGGGCCGGCCTTGGGAGCTCCGACTTCCATCCCCAAACGGCTCGCGTACCGTCTGGTTCACCGGTGTGGGCGCTGCGAGTCAGGTTGAATCGCGCATCAACCCTCTTGCACGGCACACCGCGGCGCTGCTGCGGCGTGGGCGAGACACGCGATCGTTCTCGCCGTTCCAGCCGAACGTGATCACCGCTCGACTGGGGAGGGCCAACATATGTACCGGTACATGGGGACGCAATAGCGAATTTTTCGACGGCGTGTTGCCGGATCGGGCCTCCACCGTAACTTCCGGCTGGAGGGTGGAAGGTGGGACCGTGTCGCTGAGTGTGTTCGGTTTGCTGCTCGCGCTGCAAGCGCCCCAGGCCGCTCCGGCATCGTCCGGCGCGACGCTGGCCGGCGAGGTGCGGAACGGAGCCACCGGCGATCCCCTGCCCGGCGCGCTGGTCACCCTTCTCGATCTCGATCGCATCGCCACCGCCGATTCCGTCGGGCGCTATCGCTTCCCGGACGTCCCCGCGGGTCCACAGCATCTTTCCTTCAGACTCATCGGATACGTCCCTCGCACCTTGCACGCGCTGGTGCCGGCCGCGGGCGAGCTCACAATCCACGTCGCGCTCGAGCCAGCGCCGCTTCGGTTGCCCACCGTCGAGGTGCGGCCGCCGATCGCCATCCGCGGTTTGGAGCCGTTGGACAGCACCCACTTCCCCGACCGCGGGAGCTCCATGGCCGCCGCATGGAACCACCCGCTCCTCGCCGAACCGGACGCACTTCACGCGATCGGCGGCGGCGAGGTCACCGCCCGTCCGGAGGCGCCGAGCGGTCTCCACGTGCGGGGCGGCGCGGCGGACCACACCGGGTATCTGCTCGACGGCATCCCGGTCTTCAGCCCCTATCACGCCGGCGGTGTGTTCAGCGCCTGGAATCCGGACGCGCTGGCCGGACTCCAGCTCTCCGCCGCGGCCCCGCCGCCCGCTTACCCTCACGCCCTCTCCGGCTCCGTCTCCGCGGCGACCCGTGCTCCCGGCGTCCGGTTCGGCGCCCGCGGCGCCGTAAGCAGCACCCAGGCCCGGCTCACGCTCGACGGCCCGATCGTCGGCGGCGCAGGTTACCTCGTGAGCATCCGGTCGAGCTTCCCGTCGCTCGCACCGGGAGAGGACCCGTCCTATCTCCGCGGCGGGGCCGGTGATCGACTCGTCAAGCTGGAAGCTCCGGTGCTCGGGGGCAGGGCTCGGATCCTGGGTTACGACGCCGAGGATGAGCTGGATGCCGCTCGCCGGCCGGTCGAATCAGGCGTGGTCGGCGGGCGCAATGCGTTCGAGTGGCATAGCCGATCGTTCGGAGCCGAGTGGATCCGGCCGGTGGGTCGGAGCTTCTTCCGGGCCGCGGTCTGGCAGGCGGATGCCGACGCCGAGTCGGACTGGGGCGGCGGAGCGGTGGGCGGCGTGAATCTCACTTCGACCCGAACCGACCTCGGGCTCCTCGCCTCGCTGGAGCACGCGACACCAGGCGGCACTACGCTCCTGGGCGTCCGGGTGGAGCGGAGTGCGACGTCGTATCGCGTCGCTGCGGAAAGTGGGGCGGAGAACTGGGAAGCTGCCGCGCGAACGCCCTACACGACCGCGTTCGCCCGGCACTCACGGACGCTCGGGCCGCAAATCCTGCTCGATGTGGGGATGGCTCTGACCGCCGGCCGTGGCGAGGTACACGCCGGCCCCCGCGCTCAGCTTCGCTGGGAACCGGCCGGCCGGGTGGCAGTCACCGCGAGCTACGCCCGCCTCCATCAGTTCGCACAGTCGCTCCGCAATCCCGAGTCAATCGTCGGCACGGTGTTCCCGGCCGATCTCTACCTGGGCGCGGGCGCGGCGGGTGTGCCCGTTGCCCGGAGCGACCAGGCTATCGTGGCTGCGGAGTACCGCCCCGCCGCGCCCATTCGGCTCGGGGTGCAGGGATTTGCCCGGAGCTTCGACGGGCTCCTGTTGGTTGCCCCCACCGGGGACGACCCGTTCGCCATCAGCACGGGCGGCGCTACTCCATTCACGGTGGGGTCGGGCACGTCCCGCGGCTTTGCGATCGACGCCGCGCTGACCGCCGCGCGTCTGGGGCTGGTCGCGAGCTACGGGTACCAGCGGGTGAGGCTCCGGTCCGCCGTCGCGGCGGACTTCGTACCGGACTACGGAACTCCTCACGTGATCGACGCCGGTGTGATCCTGTTTCCCGCGCCGAGCACGTCGTTCCGGCTCGGGGTTACCGCCGGATGGGGACGGCGAACCACCGGCGTGGTGGGCGGCTTCGAGTGGGAATCGTGCAACCTGCTCGACCGCGGCTGCGAGTTCGCCGGCACGCCACAGCAAACCGGACTCGAGCCCGGTGCCGTCTCCCTCCCAGGGTACGCGCGGGTGGATCTCGGCTTCCGGCAGCACTGGCACATCGGGCTCGGCAGCCGCGAGGTGATTCTCGGACTGTTCGGAACGGTGACCAACCTGCTGGGCCGGGCCAACGTCCTGACCGTCGCGACCGATCCGCTGACGGGGGAGGCGCTCCCGGTCGGGATGCGGTCGCTCGGGCCGCTGGTCGTGGGGCTCGACTGGCGATTCTGATCGGTATGCTGTGGTGTCACAACTCGCGCCGTCTGCCGGTTCCTCTGTCGTGGAAATAGGTCTGGAGCACACGGCGATGGTCCAGCGCGATGACGCTGCGCCGGCGGTGGTCGCGTTCCACGATCAAGTCGCCGGGCTGTTCGCCGCCCATTTCCACCGGCTCTTTCGCTGCCTCGATCGCTGGTCGGGCGATCCCGAGCTCGCCGCTGACCTGGTGCAGGAGGCGTTCGTCCGGCTGTACCGGCGCGGCGCCATGCCCGACCGGCCCGAAGCGTGGCTCATAAGCGTGGCCATGAACCTGTTCCGGAACGCCGCGGCGGGTCAGGGCCGGCGGCGGCGGCTTCTCACGCGGGCCCGGGCCGAGGCAGTGCACTCCGATCCAGAGCCTGCGCCGGACCAGGTCGGCGCCTCGGACGATTTGCGCCGCGCGGTACGGAAGGCACTCGATCGGCTGGCCCTGCGCGACCGCCATCTCCTGCTGCTCCGCGCGGAAGGGTACAGCTACCGCGATATCGCGGCGGCCCTCGAGCTCAGCGAAGCAAGTGTCGGGACGCTGCTGGCGCGCGCGGTGCGCGCGTTCCGCGCCGCCTGGGAGGACGACTTCGATGGATCATGACGAGAACGAAGCCTACGCGCTGCTCCGCCACCTCGATCACCCGCCGCCGAAGATCACGGTCGAGTCGATCGCCGCGCGAGCCCGGCGGCAGCGCGCGTCGGAGCGGTGGCGGTGGGCGGCGGCGGTGCTGCTCACCACCTCGCTCGCAGGCGTCGCCTACGCCGCGCCCGGTTCTCCCCTGCCCGGCTGGCTCGCGCGGGCCGCCGAGCGACTTTCCCCGCGCACGGTCCTGCCGCCAGCGCCGGAGAACGGACCGGCTGCCGTACAGTCAGTCGCACCGGCTGGAGCTGGCATCGCCGTGATCCCCGGGAGCAAGCTGCTCATCGTGTTCGCCGCGCCGCAGTCAGGGGGAACGGCAAGAGTGACACTCACCGATGGCAATGAAGTGACGATTCGCGCATCCACCAGCGCGGTCGACTTCACCTCGGAACGCGATCGCGTCCGGATCGAAAGCCGGGGCGGAGCCCCTGATTTCGAGATCGCGGTGCCCCGTGCCGCGACCCGGGTCGAGATCCGGGTGGCGGACACCCGGCTGTTCCTCAAGAACGGGGCGCGCACCACCGCGGCCGATTCGTCCGCGCTCCCCGGCTCCTGGCTTCTGCCTCTGACGAGTCCCTCCCCCTCCCCCTCTCCCTAGCCGGTCGTCACAACCGGTGCCCCTCGGGTGTTCCTCTCGTGGAAGCGGCAGGTCCGATCACGAACGCACACGAGGTGAATGATGGCCATCCGAACGACTCTCCTGATCCTCGCACTGTCTGCGGCGGCGGGCTGCGGAAGCAGCTCGGGCCCGGGTCAGGATACCATCCGGTTCGATCCGCCCAGCACCGAGTTCGTCAACCGTCTCGGCATCGCTCCGCCAGTGAGCAGCGATCAGGCGATGGCGATCGCCGCGGAGGCCGCGGGCGGCACGGCGGTCAGCGTGAGTCAGGAAGCCGAGGGCAACGAGACCCTCTATGAGGTGCAGGTAGACACCCCGTCCGGGGGCAAAGAGGTGGAAGTGCGCGCCTCCGACGGTGCGGTAGTGGAGATCGAGCCAGCCGATGGCGACTGACAACCGAGGGCGACACTCTGGGGTGTCGGACGCCGGCCGACACCCCACTCCCGGAACTGAATCCCGGGCCTTCCCTGTTTCCTCATAGTACTAGTGAGGCTCACACCGCATCGTTGTGGTGCAGGCAACGTGCTTCACGAAAGCCCGGGAACAACGTCTACCCGGAGCGAGCTGATGGAAACGACGAAGGAGGAAGGTTGTATGTCGATGTCGCTGCTGTTGCTGGCTGCTTACGGGCTCACCGCCGCCCCAGCCGCCGTTGCCACGGCAAGCCAGGATCCCCCGATACGTGTGTGGTTCAACTCCGACGGCAATTACGCCGTGGGCGACCGCGCCAAGGTCTACGCCAAAGCCGTGCAGGATGGGTACCTAGTCGTGCTCCGGGCCGATGCCGACGGCCGGGTACGGGTGCTCTTCCCGCTCGATCCGCGGGACGACCAGCGTATCACCGGCGGCAAGAAGTACGAGCTCAAGAGCCGCGCTGGGCGGGAGGCGTTCATCACCGACGACACCACCGGTCATGGGACCGTGATCGCCGCCGTCGCGACGTCGCCGTTCAACTTCGAGGGTCTCACGGAAGACGGACGCTGGAATCTGCGTGCGCTCGCGGCCGGTGACATCGCCGCCGACCCCGAGGCCGGCCTGATCGAGCTGGTGCGGCGGATGCGTCCAGCCGACGAGCGGTTCGACTACGACGTCGAGACCTACGTGGTGTCCAATCAGTACGCGCGCCGGATGTACCCCTACGCGTACGCCGGTCCCGCCTGGGGCTGGTACTACGATCCGTGGTGGGGTTACCGCAGTTTCGGCTTCGGGGACTGGCCGCGGCGGGTCATCGTGGTTCGCCGGCCCGCGGGCAAGTGATTCGATTCAGCGGGGGACTTTAGCCAGCTCGTCGAACCAATTGACCACAACGTTCACTCGCGGCCGCTCCTTCTGGGCGGCCGCTTGAGTCGAGGAACCGCTCGCCGTCGCGCGACACGTCGTAGCTCCGGGGCCGGGTCCACCCCGGACTGTCGGGGTAAGGTCCGCCGAACAGCGCCACCGGCTGGGCGCTCCGGTTGTGCGCCAGGTCCATGCTCACCGCCATCACGCTGTCGCCCTTCCGGTACACCAGCTCGCGGCCGGCCTTGGTCCACAGCGGCTCTGATCCGCTGCCGAGCGAGACCTTCCAGCGCTGGATGCTGGGATCGGGAAACGACTGCACGTAAACCTCAACCCGGCCCGACTCGTCCGAGTCGTACGCCATCCAGCGGCCGTCGGGCGACAGCGTGGGGTGCGAGAGGTTGAATCCGTTGGCGAGATAGCGGATAGGTTTCGGCTCGCCCCCGAGGGGAACAGTCCAGAGCTGCGAGCCGCCGGTGACACTGAGCCCGTACGCGATCAGACTGCCGTCCTGCGACACCGTGCCGGTGTAGTGGTCGTTCCCGCCGGTGAGCAGTGGCTCGGCCGGACGGCTCGCGTCGGCCGCGCGGCGGTAGAGATCGAAGTAGGGCCGTTCGCTGATGTAGATCAGCTCGCGCCCATCGGGCGTCCACTCCGCGGCCCAGTCCCGCCCGCTCTCCGACGTAAGCCGCGTCCCGCTCGGCCGCCCCAGCTGAAAGACCCACAGATCGCCCAGCGAGTTGGCCGAGCGGATGTCCACCGCGATCCGGCTGCCGTCGGGGGAGAGCCTGGGATGCTGATAGCGGTCGGTCGCCGGCAATGCCTGGCTCTCCCGTCCGTGCCGATCCACCAGCACCAGGTCGAGCTCGCCTGACGTACGAGCCGACCGGCAGGTAGGCGAGCGTGCCGTTGTCCGACACGTCGAACGCGGCGGCGCCGTCCGACGGGTTCATCGCCACGCTGTCCACCACCGGCACGGCGGCCCCGGTCACTGCGAGGTGCTTAAGATCGAACGGCACCGCCCGGATCGTCTCGCCCACGCCGTAGAGCAAATGCCCGGTGGCCACGTAGAGCCCGTACACGCCGCCGGTCACCAGCACCTTCCGGGCGCCGGTGCTGATCGACAGCATCTCGATCGTGGCCCGCTCGATCGGCGTGCGGTACGTGGTAAACAGCACGTGGTCGCCGTCGGGAAGAATCTGCGGCCACCAGTGTCCCAGCTCGCCCTTGGCCGTATCGGCGGTCGTCAGCTCGCGCGCGTCGCCGCCACCTTCGCTCACGATCCAGAGCCCCGTGTTGTACGAGAGCGAGTAGACGATCTTGCCGTTCCTGCCCCAGTTCCCACCGGCCCATTCCGCGGGGCCGAGATCGATGGCGGGACCGCCCTCGACTGGGACCTTCCGCAGCTTGCTCTGCGCCGCGAACGCGATCCACACTCGACGATACGGCTGCGCGAGGGTACCACCGCCGGCGGTGAGCGCCTCGCCGAACTGCGCCGCGCTCTGCCACCGATCGGCGGGAAGCTTTTCGAGGGCCCGCGCCACGGCAGCATCGAGATGCGGTGGAACCGTACGCCGCTGCAGCGCCAGCGGTCTCGGCTCCTCGGTCATCACCCGCGCGAGGATGGCCTGCGGCGTCGGGCCGGTGAACGGGGGCTCGCCCGCCAGCATTTCGTAGAGAACGGTGCCGAGCGCGTAGATGTCGGTCCGGAAATCGACCATCTCATCGGCGCCCGCCTGCTCCGGGCTCATGTACTGCGGCGTGCCCAGGCTCGTCCCCGCCTTCGTGATCCGCGCGTCGGGGTCGGCACTGACGCCGCCGAGCGCGATCCCGAAATCTGCCACCAGCGCCCGCCCGTCGTGGAACAGCACGTTGTCCGGCTTGATGTCCCGGTGGATCACGCCGTTGCGGTGAGCGTAGTCGAGTGCTTGGGCAACCTGGGCCGCGATGCGGACCGCGTCCTCCACCGGGAGCTGCACCTCGCGCCGGAGCCGGGTGCGGAGCGACTCGCCGGCGACGTAGGGCATGACGTAGAAGACGGTGCCCTCGACGCGACCGGAGTCAAAGAGCGGGAGGATGTTGGGGTGCTGCAGGTTCGCGGTGGTCTCGATCTCCTTATGGTGTAGCGATCGGCCAGGATCCGCGTCAGACGCTCGAATGTCGTGGCCATGCTACCGGGGCTTATCCGATCCGTTTTCCTGGGTCAGGCCCAAGGCTACGTTCCGTGGACTAGAACTGCAACGTCCGCGGTGGGATGCCACCACTGAACGCCGCCACATGAATCAGCGCGAGTCACTCCAGCGTGCGTTGGGTTCGAGCTATGTCCTCGAGCGCGAGCT
Source organism: Gemmatimonadales bacterium (assembly GCA_035707305.1). GTDB lineage: Bacteria > Gemmatimonadota > Gemmatimonadetes > Gemmatimonadales > GWC2-71-9 > DASQPE01. The sequence goes on along the minus strand of DASSUE010000080.1, from coordinate 1,073 downwards.
CGGGCAGGGCGGCATGGCTACCGTCTACCTCGCTCGCGATCTGCGGCACGGCCGGCCGGTAGCTCTCAAGGTTCTCCAGCCGGACCTGGCCCGGACCCTGGGTGCGGAGCGGTTCCTGCGGGAGATCCGCACCGCCGCCCGGCTGCAGCACCCGCATATCCTCTCGGTTCACGACTCCGGCGAGACCGATGGATTCCTCTGGTTCACCATGCCGTACGTGGATGGCGAGAGTCTTCGCCGGCGGCTGGAGCGGGAGCCGCAGCTCCCGGTCGGCGAGGCGGTGCGCATCGCCAGATAGGTCGCGGATGCGCTCGATCATGCCCACCGTCATGGGGTCGTTCACCGCGATGTGAAACCGGAGAACATCCTGCTCACCGAAGGGCACGCGCTGGTCGCCGACTTCGGGATCAGCCAGGCACTCACCCCCGATGTCACCGGTGCGCGGATCACCGAGACAGGGCTGACGGTCGGCACGCCGGCATACATGAGCCCGGAACAGGCGGCAGGTGGGACGGTGGATGCGAGGAGCGACGTCTATGCCCTCGGTGCAGTCCTCTACGAGATGCTGGCCGGCGAGCCGCCATTCACAGGTCCCACGCCCCAGGCGGTGATCGCGAAACGATTTCACACCGAGCCGATTCCAATCCGCACGGTCCGCCCGTCCGTTCCCGAGCACCTGGATCGGGCGATCGCCCGCGCGCTGGCCCGGGTGCCGGTCGACCGGTTCGCCTCGACCGCCGACTTCGGCCGGGCGCTGGACGAGCAGGCCGCGACGATGCCGATCCCCGCCGTGCCCCCCGCGCGACGATCCGCGTCGCGCGGGATTCTCCTTCTGCTGATCGGCGTCCTCATCGGGCTGGGTGTGCTCTTCGCCTGGAGCCGAAGCCGCTTTAGCGACCGGGCGGCCGAGTCCGGGGTCCGCTTGGCTGTTCTTCCGTTCGACAACCTGGCCGGGCCTGACAAGGCGTACTTCGCCGACGGCATCACCGACGAGATCCGCGGCAAGCTCGCCACGGTGCCGGGACTGCAGGTGATCGCGCGGACCAGCTCCGACCAGTATCGCGCGACGGTCA
>DASSUE010000079.1:0-7962 GCA_035707305.1 Gemmatimonadales bacterium | reverse complement strand
TACCTGCACCCGCACCTCGTGGCCAGCGCGGGCCAACGCGTCGGTCAGGCCGGCCCCGAGCAGATGCTCGGGGCCCGCACCCATCCGCTGGCCGCGGTGGGCGGAATCGTACGGCACCGCCACGACCGCTAGTCGCACGTCGCTATCCGGGGTTGCTGCCGTCGCTCTCGACCTGCTCATCCACCCGCGTCAGCATGTCCTCGACGTCCTTCGGGGTCAGGCCGACCTCGGCCTCGAGCACCTCGACGACGCTGGGCTGGCTGAGCCGCTCGACCTGGGTCTCGAAGATCAGCTCGTGATGCGCGGCCGAATCCAGCACCTGGTGCTGGCGCAGCACCCACCCGTTCTCATCCACGAAGAGCCGCAGCGCATGCTCGACCGTCTCGAAGGCCTGCTCGACCCAGCGGGCCTCGCGCGGCTGCCAGTATCGTGCGGTGAGCAACGGGGTGCCGTCGGGCAGAGGAGCGGCGGGACTGGTGGTGACCACCACGAGGTGTACCCGCCGCGGTGCCGGCGGCGATGCGACGCGGGGGAGCGGGCTAGGCTCTAGCGAACCTCGAAGGTGAGCGTCGCCCACTTCGACTCGTAGTCGGTGTCCGGCTCGGTCACCCGGGCCATGTGAATGAACTTGACGTACCACTGCCCTGGCGAATCGAGCGGTACTCGCACCACGCCGTCGGCGTCGCTCTCGAACTGCTGGCGGGTCAGGCGAGACCCATCGGGTCGGCGCCCGCCTGCCAACACCGCGAGGCCGGCCGTGGGCCGCCCGTCCACCAGGCACCGGAGCTTCAGGGTGCCACCGCGCGCCAGGGCATACGGGTTGTCCAGCGGTACCAGCTCGGCCGGATAGCCCAGCGCCGTGGCAAACCCCTCCGTGCGCGCGTCCCCCACCTGGAAAACAGCCTTGACGTGCTTGGAGTAACGCTCCCGCGCGGAGTCGGCGCTGATGGCCGCCCGCTTCCGGTCGGCGATGACTCCGGTGAGCGCCTCCTCTTCGAGGTAGCCAGTGAAGTCCTTGCCAGAGAGCGCGATCTTGTTGGGCCGGGTGCTGAGCCCCACCACGTACGTTCCCGGTCCCGCGGTGCGGAGCGAGAGGAAGGTTGTGTCGCGCGAGGGATCCACCGCGCTGGTGTCCAGCCTAGTCCGCCCACCGGGCGATACCACCGAGAGATCGGCGACGCGGGCGCGCGCCACCGCGCTCTCGCTCTTGCTGAATGTGCCGTTGAGCACGGGAGCCTTTACCGGCGTGCCGGGTCGCACAAAAAAGCTTTCGAGCTTGATGAAGAGGTCGTGGGCTGCTACCGCCGACGCCGTGGCGAGCAGCAGGCCGGCGGTCGCGGTCGTCCGCACAAGATTTCGCATCACCGAGTATCCTCAGAAGGGCGCCGGGCAAGCTGCGCGAAGAGCTCCGCCCGGCTCGAGCTGGCACGAATGAGCGCGGCCGCCGCAGCCAACTGGCGGTCGCGCGGGACCGCGCGGCGAAACGCCGCGGAATCGCCGAACGCGAGGCCGGCGATCCGCTGCTCGAGACGCGCATTCACCCACCGCGCGCCAGCATCGTACTCCGCCCGGGACACCGCAACGCCGTTACGGCGGAGGCGGTGGTACAGCGTATCGCTCCATTCCGGGCGGAAGGCGAACCCCGGCCGGACGGCGGGCCTGACCTCGCGGGCGATCGCCGCGAGCGTAGTGAGGAACTCGCGGCTCTTCGGCGCCAGGCGCTGCACGAGCGCTTGTTCGATGGTCGTGAGCGTGTCGGGCTGCACGATCAGGTCGGGCGTGATCCCGCCCCCGCCGTAGATGATCCGCCCGCCATCCGACCTGAACGCGGGGCGGGAACGGCGAACCGTGTCGGTCTCCAGTGAGTCGGCCCTGCGGTCGCGCTGAATCGAGCGCCCGCTGGGAGTGTACCACCGGCCGGTGGTGAGCTTGAGCGCCCAGCCCCCATCCACCGGGAACAGCGTCTGGACCAGACCTTTGCCGAAGGTCGTCGTCCCCACCACAACGGCCCGGTCGTGGTCCTGCAACGCACCGGCGACGATCTCGGAGGCGGACGCCGAGAACCCGTCCACCAGCACCGCGATCGGAATTGCAGGGGGACGGCGGTCGCGGCGCGCGAGATAGGTCGTGCGGGGTTCACCCCGTTGCCGCACCGTGGCCACCGGCTGGCCCCGCTCCAGGAACAACTCGCTCACCCGGATCGCCGCATCGAGCCCGCCGCCGCCGTTGCCCCGGAGGTCCAAGATCGCGCCCTTGGCCCCCCGGGCCGTAAGCTGGGCCAGCGAGCGCTCAACGTCGCCGGCGGCGCCTTCGTTGAACCGCCGGAGCGGCAGATACCCGACGGCCGCGTCCAACATGACGACGAAGGGCACGGCGGGCACGTGGATCGTGGCCCGACGCGCGTCCGCGCGGATCAGCCCGGTCACTCCAGGCCGCGAGACGGCGAGCCTGACGACGCTGCCGGGCCGGCCCGTGAGCCGCGAGGTGACCGCATCCACCTCCCAGGCGTCGGATCGCTCGCCGTCGATTTCCTCGATGCGGTCGCCGGGCGCCAGCCCGATCGATTCGGCCGGCGAGGCAGGAAACACCTGGCTCACGATGACGCCGTCGCCGACCCCCTCGACCACCATCCCCAAGCCACCATAGGCATTGCCGATGGTGTTGCGGGTGAACCGGCTCACGTCGGCTGGCGAGAACAGGGCGGCGTACGGATCGTCGATCTGCTGGAGCAGCCCCCTGGCGGCGCGCACGTACAGGCTGTCGGTGGTGTGGTCGTCCGCCGCATACGCCTGCACGTAGTCCATCACCTGCGCGAAGTAGCGACGGGCATCGTCCCCGGCGACGGACCCGAACCCCAGTCCCGCACCGCCGAGCAACGCGATCGGAAGGGCTTGCCGAGCTATCGTTCTCAGCTTCACATGTCTCTCCGCCGCATCGGGATTCTGTTCCTTCGCGCGCTCAGGCTGCGCTGCCCCAACTGCGGATCCGGCCGGGTGTTCGACTCGTGGTTCCGCATGCGGACGTCCATCTCCCGTCTGCCGCCTCCGGCTCGAACGGGGCGAGCAAGGGTACATCGTCGGCGCCTACATGTTCAACTTCATTGCCGCCGAGCTGCTGTTCGCGCTGGCTGCCGCAGGGGTGATCGCCGCCCCCTGGCCATCGCCGCCCTGGACGGCGCTCCAGTGGGGCGGCGCCGCGCTGATGATCGTGGCGCCGCTCATCTGCTACCCGTTCTCCAAGACCGTGTTCCTCGCGTTCGACCTGCTGTTCCGGCCCGCACGGCCGGAGGATTTCCCGCCGGACGCTACGTGAGGGGTGCCAGCGTGGGGGGACGCACCGTTGGGCAGCGGCACCGCCCGTCCCCCATCAGGCTGCCGTGGCGAGCGCTCGCGTCGGCGAGGCGCTCATCGGCATCCTCCATCCCTTCCACCGGCGCGTAGTCCACCTCGAAAACGACTCCGTCATCCTCGCGCTCTTCCGGGGGAAGGTATCGAAGGTAGCCCAGCTCGGCGACCGGTAGGAACGTATTCCCCCAACCCAGCTCCTGTCCCGACCTGGGCGTGAACCCGAATGGACGGAAGATGTCGCGCTCCAGCGCTGGCATTTCCTCCCGCGCCCACACCGTGGCCCAATGGCACGCCAGTGTCGCCGAGACTTATGAGTCCGGTGCCTCCCATTCAGCAGCTCACAGTCGCTGCCGCGCGGCCGCAGCCGCGTCGATCGCCCGTGCCGCACCCTCGAGAGTCTCCGACAAACGCAAGATCTGGGTCTTTGCGTCCTCCCAGCGCCGCTCTTCGATTGCCTCGCGCACGCCGGGCAACGTCTTCGCCCCGTAGCCGGTGTAGAACCCGGGCGCGTAGATCTGATGCCGGTACCACGGACGCCCGGGCAGGCCTTCCTCACGGGTGAGCGCACGCTCCACCGCCATGAGCTTCCCGTTCACCTCACGAAGTGTGATGTCGTGGTTGCGGCCGCTGCTCGAACCCGAGGTGTGGACCTGGCGGGCAGCGAGCTCGTCGTAGCGGGTAGCGCTACGTTCCAGCACGGCCAGGGCACTGTCGAGCGGCGCGAAATCGAGCGCCGGCGGCGAGTCGAGCCGAGGCGGTGCCGCCTCGGGTTGCCACGGATCCCGTATTGCGTCGAACACTCCCTCGTCGATCTGCCGATTCCGCTCCTTCGCCTCTTCCTGCCGTTCGCTCAGCAACTTCTTCACCTCGCCGGCATACTTGGCGGCCGCGTTGTGCAGCGGGCGGAACTCGTACGGGATCACCTCGGCGTCGGCCAACCGGATGACGGTTGAGCCTACCAGCTGGGCGAGCGCCCGCCCGTACGTGAGCGTGGTGTCGCCGAAGCGGCTGAACCACTGGAAATCGTCGTAGATGGAATGGTAGACGCCGCCCGATCCGAATCCCTCACTGCCGAAACCCAGATTGAGCGATGCGATGCCCAGGTGCTGGAGGAACGGGGTGTAGTCGGACCCCGAGCCCAGCGGGTCCAGCCGGAGGTCGGGGCGCTCACGCACCTCCTTGCGCTCCTCCGGCTTGCCGTTCGCGATGTCGTTGAGGCGCCACCGCTTCCACACTGTGAGCCCGGTCTCCGGATCGGTGATCTCCCGGGCGACATCGTTCAAGAGCCCCTCGAGCGAATGGGAGCCGCCGGCGCTCAGGAAGCCGCGATTGTTCGAGTCGGTGTTCAGGTATGCCACCGCCTTACGGCCGAGCTCGTCTGCGTTCGCCTCCGCCCATTCCGTGGAACCCAGCAGGCCTTGCTCTTCGCCGTCCCAGCCGGCGTACACGATGGTGCGTCGGGGTCGCCACCCCTGACCGAGGAGCGCTCCCAAGGCCCTAGCCTCCTCCAGCACGGCCGCCATTCCCGAGACCGGATCGATGGTTCCGTTCACCCAGGCGTCGTGATGATTGCCGCGGACGATCCACTCGTCGGGCGCTTCTCGGCCGGCGATCGTGGCCACGACGTTGTGCACCGTCCGGAGCTTCCAGTCGGAGCGTACCCGCAAGTGGACTCGCGCCGGGCCGGGTCCGACGTGGTAGGTGATCGGGAGAGCGCCGCGCCACTCCGCCGGTGCCACCGGCCCGCCCAGGGCACGGAGCAGGGGCGCCGCGTCGGCGTAGGAGATGGGAAGCACCGGGATCTTCGTGATCGTTCTTGCGGCGTGGCGATCGAGCCGCTTGGCATCCCTTGTGGCCCCCACGCCGGGGGTGAGCGGATCGCCGGGGTGATACGGCATGTCCAGCACGCTTCCCCGCTGAACGCCCCCCGGCGGACGCATCGGCCCGGCGGGATACGAGTCGCCCACGAAGTAGCCGTCGTCCCGCGGATCGGAGTAGATGATCGTCCCCAAGGCGCCGCGTTCGGCGGCCACCTTGGGCTTGATCCCGCGCCAGGAACCACCGTAACGCGCGATCACGATGGCGCCCTTGACCGACACCCCCAACCGTTCCAGCCGCTCGTAGTCGGCCGGGACGCCATAGTTGACGTAGACCAGCGGGGCGGTGACGTCGCCGTCGGCGGAATAGGCGTGATAGCCAGGAAGCTGTTCGGCTCGCTGGCCGGTGGTGGGGTCGCGGGGCACGACCGGCTCGACGAGCACCGCCCTGAAGCGCCGGGGGGCGACCAGCTCGACGATGCGCTCCCGCGGGGTGGGGAACAGCACCTGGAAGCTGTCAATTCGCGCCTCCCATCCCCATTGGGTGAACCGGTCGCGCATCCAGCCGGCATTTGCGATCCCGTACGGTGAGCCCAAGTGATGCGGCCGGGCCGACAAACGCCGCATGTAGCTCCTCAGGCTGTCAGTGCTGGGAAGAGCCCGAAACCGCACCTCCCACTGGTCGTCCAGGCCCGGTGCAGCCGGCGCGACTGAGAGGATGAGAGCGAGGGCGAGCGGGGTCCGGACGAGCAGGGACATGCGTACTCCGGGGTCGAGCGCCAGCCGGGCGGTAAGCCTGCTCACAGACGGCATGGCGGCGCGAGGTAAAATTGGACGGCGCTGACGCGCAGGTGCCAATCTATCAGTTCAAGAACGGGGAGACGACGATGCTGTGGCTCGCGATTCTGCTGCTCGTGGCCTGGGTGCTCGGGTTTGCCGTATTCAAGATCGCCGGCGGCCTTATCCACCTTCTGCTCATCCTCGCGGTAGTGGTCTTCGTTTACCAGTTGGTGACCGGCCGGCGGGCAATCTGACGACGCGCTTGAGTCTGGGGCAATCCTGGAACGGGGACTGGGCAACCCAGTCCCCTGGGAACGTCACGCGCTTGACATCCCGACGAAAGGGTTCGCAATTTCGGGATTCCCCCAACGTTTGAGCGATGTGATATGCCGCAGGAAAGCAGCACCATACCGGGCGTAACGCCAATCGAGGATCGCGGCTACGCCCGGGCCGACGTGCTGGTCTCCACCGATTGGGTGGCGGACCATCTCCACGATCCCAAGGTCCGCCTCGTTGAGTCGGACGAAGACCTTCTTCTCTATGAGACCGGGCACATCCCCGGCGCGGTGAAGGTCGACTGGGTGGCCGATCTGAACGATCCGCTAGTCCGCGACTATGTCTCGCGCGAGCGGCTCCAGGCAGTGCTCAGGTCGAAGGGCATCAACCAGGATACGACGATCGTATTCTACGGCGACAAGAACAACTGGTGGGCCTGCTACTCGTTCTGGGTGCTGCGACTCTTCGGCATCGGGAACCTCCGCATCATGGATGGTGGGCGGATGCGCTGGGCCCAGGAGGGCCGCCCGCTCGAGACCACGGTGCCGTCGTATCCCCAGGGGAACATTACGGTCGGGGAGCGGAACGACCCGGCCATCCGGGCCTTCCGGGACGACGTGATCGAGCACGTGCGCAACCGTCGGCCGCTGGTGGATGTGCGGAGCCCCGAGGAGTTCCGGGGCGAGCGGCTGCATATGCCCGAGTACCCCAGCGAGGGCGCGCTCCGTGGCGGCCACATTCCGGGTGCCAAGAGCATTCCCTGGGCCCGCGCCGTGAACCCGGAAACCCACACCTTCCGGCCGGCGACCGAGCTGCGGGCGCTCTACGAGCAGGAGAACGGGTTCAAGCAGGACGGCGACACCATCGTCTACTGCCGGATCGGCGAGCGCTCCTCGCACACCTGGTTCGCGCTCACCTATCTGCTCGGGTTCGAGAAGGTCCGGAACTACGACGGGTCGTGGACGGAATGGGGAAACGGCGTGCGGCTACCGATCGAGAAACCCTGAGCCACCGGGGCGGGCGCGGTTAGCTTTGAGCTCATGACCGCACCCGTCGACCGCCAGGCCCTCATCGAGCGGCTCGTCCACCACTATCAGCACCCGCGGCACAAGGGGCGGCTGGAGGGCGCGGACGCCGTGATGCCTGGCGGGAATCCGGGATGCGGGGATCTCGTCACGATGTACGTCAAGACGGAGCCGGGGTCGGATCGGATCGAGGCGGTCCGGTTCGAGGGGGAAGGCTGCACCATCAGCCAGGCCGCCGCATCGATCCTGACCGATCGCATCAACCGCTCCCATCCGACACTCGACGATGTCGCTCAGCTGTCGTACGACGACATGATCGACCAGTTGGGACGTGACGTGGTGGGCTTCCGCGAGCGATGCGCGACGCTCGCCCTGGGCACGCTCAAGATGGCCGCGCGGAGCATCCAGTCATACCGCCGGCTCCGCGCCGCCGGGCACAGCGACGAGCAGATTCGCGAGATGCAGCGGGCGCTGATCGACGCGCGGGCGGAGGCGGGGTTGGTGTACGGGAAAGCGGCGGAGGAACAGGCGGGAACGCGCGAGAATGGGCGAGAATAGCCTGTTCTCGCCTATTTTTTCCTGCATGCCCAGACCATCGCCGCGAATCCTGTTCAGCGTCTGGCTCGCCGCGCTGGACAGCACGTGGACGTGCGCCTCACCGCGGAGGACGGCTACCAGGCGCAGCGGAGCTATTCCATCGCCTCTGCACCGGAGGAC
>DASSUE010000078.1:0-8822 GCA_035707305.1 Gemmatimonadales bacterium | reverse complement strand
TGGCGTCAGCCGTTCGCCGAACGCATCGTGCATCACCTTGGCGGCTTTCTGGGCCACGTCGAGGCCCACCTCGTCGAGCAGCGCCACCGGGCCGACCGGAAACCCGAACTTGGTCATCGCGCCGTCGATCACCTCGATCGGGACGCCTTCTTCGATCAGGATGCCGGCTTCATTCAGATAGGGCGACAGGATGCGATTGACCCAGAAGCCAGGCCGGTCGCGGACCACGATCACGGTCTTGCCCAACTTCCGGCCGAAACGCACTGCGGTGACGATGGTCTCCGCCGAGGTGCCGTCGTGCGGGATCACTTCCAAAAGCGGCATCTTCTCCACCGGCGAGAAGAAATGCATCCCGATCACGCGGTCGGCATGGCGGGCACCTTCCGCGATCTGCCGGATGGGAATCGTCGACGTGTTCGTGGCTACGATCGCGTCCGGCGCCACCTCGGCCTCGACCTCCTGCACCACGTTGCGCTTCACCACGAGGTCTTCGAACACCGCCTCGATCACGAGGTCAGCGCGGGTGAAGCCGCTGTAGTCCGCGCTGCCAGAGAGGAGCGCGGTCAGCCGCTGGTGTTGGGGCCGGCTCAGGCGCCGGCGCTTGAGACGATCGTCCAGAATCGCGGTCGCGGCCTTGATGCCCCGTCCTACCCGCGCAAGCTCGGCGTCCTTGAGGCGCGCCTCGACTTCCGCGTTGAGCGCGGCCACGCCGGCGATGGCGGAGCCCATGAACCCGGAGCCGACGACACCGATCCGGCGAATGGGCCGCGGCTCGACCCCCGCATCGGCGGGGACACCGTCATCCTTCTTGAGGGCGGTGGTCGCGAAAAAGATCTGCACCAGCTTCCGGGAGACGGCGGAGACCGCGAGCTCGCCGAAGCGGTCGTGCTCGGCCTTGAGCCCGGGACCGACTCCCTGCTCCAGCGCGATCTTCACCACGTCCAATGCGGCGAGCGGCGCCGGGTAGTGGCCGCCAGTTTTCTTAAGCACCTGCTTTCGAGCCATCCGAAAGACCAGCTCGCGGCCCACCGGCGTGCGGTCGAGAAAGACGCCGGTGGCGCCGCCGGGGGTGTGCCGCTTGGGCTTTCCATCCTGGGCCAGCCGGTCCGCGGCGCCGAGCGCCACCTCGCGGAGGATGCTGTGTGGGACGGCCTCGTCCACCATCCCCAGGCGCAGCGCTTTCTGGGCCCGTTCGACCTTGCCCTGCAGGATGATGTCCAGCGCCGCGCGGGCGCCGATGAGGCGCGGTAGCCGCACCGATCCGCCCGCGCCGGGAATGAGTCCGAGCTGTACCTCTGGCAGTCCGATCTGGGTCTTGGGGGAGTCGGTGGCGATGCGCCAATGGCACGCGAGCGCGAGCTCGTAACCGGCGCCGACGCAAGCACCGTGGATGGCGGCGATCACCGGGCGGGGGAAGTCGTCCACCAGGGCCATCAACTCCTGGCCCTTCCGGCTGAGTGCTTCCGCTTCGGTCCGGTTCTGCAGCTTGACGAACTCTTCTATGTCGGCGCCGGCGATGAAGTTGTCCGGCTTTCCGGAGATGAAGACCACCGCCCGCGCGCCTGCGTTGGCGCGGAGCTGGGTCATCAGCTCCTCGAACTCGCGCATGACGCCGGTGGTCAGCTTGTTGACCGATTCGCCGGGAAGGTCGAACGTGACGACCGCGATCGCGTTGTCGTACGCTACGTTGAATGCCGGCATCACCGCTCGAGCACCATCGCGTAGCCCATACCGCCCTGGGCGCAGATGCTGACGAGTCCGTACTGCACGTCGCGCCGGCGCATCTCGTTCGCGAGGGTGGTGACCAGCCGGGCGCCGGTGGCCGCGAACGGATGCCCGATGGCGATGGACCCTCCCATCACGTTCGCGCGTTCCCAATCCACCTCGCCCACCGGGCCCTTGAGGCCGAGCCGATCGGCCCACGTCCGCGAACCCCACGCCTGTTCGTTGGAGAGCACCTGCGCGGCGAACGCTTCGTGGATCTCGAGCAACCCGAGCCCGGACCAGGGAATCCCGGCGCGCTCCAGCGCCTTCGGCACCGCGAGCGCGGGGCCCATGAGAAGCTGCCAGCCGGGATCCACCGCGGCCACCGCATAGCTCTTGATGAACGCCAGCGGATCGTATCCCAGCGCGCGCGCCTTGTCTTCCGCCATCAGCAGCACCACCGCCGCCCCGTCGGTGAGGGGCGAGGCGTTGCCCGCCGTGACCGAACCGTAGGTCCGGTCGAAGACCGGCCGAAGCTTGGCCAGCTGATCGAGCGTGGCGTCGGGCCGGATGCCGTTGTCGCTGGTCGCCACTTCGTCCATTCCCGCGCCGCCGAACCAGGGCACGATCTCGGACACTAACCGCCCGTCGGATGTGCCGGCGGCCGCGCGCTGGTGGCTCATGAGCGCGTAGCGGTCCTGCGCGTCGCGCGAGATACCGTTCTCCTTCGCCATCTTCTCGGCCGACTGCCCCATCGTCTCGCCGGTGGAGGGCTCGGCGATCGCCGGCGTCACCGGCACGAGGTCCTTCGGCCGCGTGCGCCCGAAGGTAGCCACGCGGGCGCCGACGCTCTTGGCCTTGCTGGCGTCCACCAGGATGCGGGTGAACCGGCGGGAGTGAAGGATGGGAATATCCGACAACGATTCGACGCCGCCCGCGAGCACGACGTCGGCGTTGCCCAGCGTGATCTGGTCCGCCGCGTTGTGGATCGCCTGGGCCGCCGAAGCGCAGGCGCGATTGATGGTGTAGGCCGGAACGCTGGGGGGAAGCTGCGGGAGCAGGCTGACTTCGCGTGCGACGTTGGGCGTGAGCACCGAGGCGACGACCTGGCTGAAGATCACCTCGTCGATCTCGCGCCCGTCGATCTCGGTCCGGTAGAGCAGCTCCCGCGCGGCGTGTCGAGCCAGAGCCACGGCGGGGACGTCGCGGAAGATCGTCCCGCTCTTGGCGAACGGGGTGCGGACCCCCGCGACGATCGCGACCCGGCGCCCGTTTATCATTGAAGGCGCCGGGCGACGATGCTTGCCACCGCGCGCCAGCGTTCCGCATCCACCGGTTCGAGCACCTCCCGGCCGTGCACCACCTCGAGTGGGCGCACCAGCTCGCTGAGCTCACCCGGCCTGAGCAGGTGTGCGGGATCGTTCGGACCCCAGCCGAGCTCCTGCTGCGCCTCGAGGAATGTTTCCATGACCAGCACGCCGCCCGGTCCCACGCACGCCACGACGTCGGGCATCCGGGCGCGATCCAGATAGTTGAACATCAGCACGGCATCGAACGCACCGAACGCGGGCCACGTTCCCTCGAGGTCAGCACACTCGAACTCGATCGACAGGCCCCGGGCGGCGGCCATCTCCCGTGCCGACGCCAGCTTTCCGGTGTCGCGATCGACGGCCACGACCTGCGCGCCCAGCGCGGCGGCGGCGAGCGCGTGGCGACCTTCGCCGCAGGCCAAATCGAGCACCCGCGCCCCCGGACGGACGAAATGAGCCTGCCAGAAAAACCAGGTGCTCGGACGCGGAACGCGGGTGACGGGGCTCAAGGGCACGCGGGACATTCCTCACGCCGCGCTGAGCTCGATGCGCTAACGGCCAACCCGGCGGACATCTTGATCATCGGCGGTGGCATCACGGGCGCGGGTATAGCTCGCGACGCCGCTATGCGCGGCCTTCGGACGGTCTTGGTTGAGCAAGGCGATCTCGGCAACGGCACCAGCTCCCGGTCGAGCCGGCTGATCCACGGTGGGCTCCGCTATCTCGAGCAGGGCCGGCTGCGGCTGGTGCTGGAGGCCAACCGCGAACGCCGGGTGCTGCTCCGCCTGGCGCCCCACCTGGTGCGGCCGCTCCCGTTCGTGTTTCCGCTCCACGACGGCGACCGCGTCTCGCTTTGGCGGCTGGCCGCGGGAATGTGGCTGTACGACCTGCTCGCGCTGTTCCGCAATGTGGCCCCCCACCGCATGTTGAGCAAGCGGGCCCTGCTCGCCGGAGAGCCCATGATCCGCGAGCGCGGTCTGGTGGGCGGAGCGCGATACTTCGACGCCCAGTGCGACGACGCTCGCCTGGTCCTGGCGACCGCGCGATCCGCCGCGCTCCACGGCGCGGCCATCGCGACCTACACCGCGGTCGAAGGGCTCGAGCTGACAGACGGTCGGGTCACCGGCGCCCGGGTCGTGGACGTCCTGACCGGGGAGCGCGGGATCATCCGCGCTGCGGCCGTGGTGAATGCCACCGGCCCCTGGGCCGACCGCGTGCGGCTGCTGGAAGACCCCGCCGCCCGCCCGCTGCTCCGGCCCACCAAGGGCGTGCATGTAGTGGTACCGCGAAGCCGCCTCGGCCACCACGAGGCCATCGCGTTCCTGAGCCCGATCGACGGCCGGGTCATGTTCACGCTTCCCTGGGGCGACGACTCGTACATCGGCACCACCGACACCGATGCCGGCGAACCACCGGAATCGGTGGCGACCAGGCCGGACGACATCGTGTACCTCCTCCGCTCGGTCAACGCCCTGTTTCCCAACGCGCGGCTCGGCGTCGACGACGTGCGGGCCACCTGGGCCGGACTGCGCCCGCTGCTGCGCGGGAATCCGACGGGTCCGTCGGGCGTGTCGCGCGAGCATGCGGTGGTCGAAGGTCCGGCGGGGATGCTTACCGTGGCGGGTGGCAAGCTCACCACCTACCGAGTGATGGCTCGGGACACGGTGAACCGGGTGCTGCAGCAGCTGAACGAACGAGGCTACCGGGTGCAGGTCCGCTCCGCCGCGACCGAGGCCGATCCGTTGCCTGGCGGCGAGACCGCCGAGTTCGGACCGTTTCTCCGGAGCGCCCTCGACCTGGGTCTCAACGCCGACACCGCCGAACATTTGGTCCGCCATTTCGGAACCGAGACCGCCGGCATCGTGAATCTCGCCGGCGCCCACCGCGAGCTGCAGCGGAGACTGCATCCCCGCCACCCCGCTATCGAGGCCGAAGTGGTGCACGCCGCGCGGCGCGAGCTGGCCCAGCGGGTGGACGACGTGCTGGTGCGACGGATTCACCTCTACTACGAAACGCCGGACCGGGGCGAAAGTGCCGCCTCTCGCACCGCGCAGCTGCTGGGCCGGGAGCTGGGCTGGACCGGCACACGCATCCTGGAAGAACGCGTGCGTTACGAGGCGCTGGCCCGTAAGGGACCGTAGCTCCGGCCTCGGCAGCCCCCGCGCCGCCGGGCCGTTATCTTTCCAGACCTTCCCCCTTTTCTTCCCGCTGGAGCAGGCTGTGGATCCGAACGTATTCGAGACTGCAAACGCCGGATTCGCGCAGGCGATGTACGAGGAGTTTCTCCGGGATCCCGCCGCCGTGGGACCGGAGTGGCGGAAGCTGTTCGAGGGTGGAACAGTGGGTTTGAATGGGGATGCCCAGATGGCGGGATGGCCAGATGGCCAGGTGACCATCCCGCCCCCGGGTGCGGCGCCGGAGCAGCCGGGGCCGGCTCCGGAACACACCGGCCATCCGGCCATCCGGCCATCCGGCCCTCCGGCCGGCTCCACCCCGATCAAAGGCCCCGCCGCCCGGCTCGTCGCCAACATGAACGAGAGCCTGAGCGTTCCGACGGCGACGACGTTCCGGACCCTGCCGGTGGCCTCGCTGGAACGCTTGCGCAAAGACCTCAACACCAGGCTCAACGCCGCCGGACGCAGCACCAAGCTCTCGTTCACCCATCTCATCGCGTTCGCGCTGGTCCAGGCTGCCAAACGGCACCCGGTCATGGCGCATACGCTGGTGGAGATCGATGGCTCGCCCTTCCGGGTTCAGCCCGACGGGCTCGGTCTCGGCCTGGCGGTGGACGTGCAGCGGAAGGATGGCACCCGGGGGCTCGTGGTACCGGTCATCAAACGCGCCGACACACTGGACTTCGCCGCGTTTCTGACCGCATACGAGGCGCTGGTGGAGAAAGCGCGCACCAACAAGCTGCTGCCGGACGACTTTGCCGGTGCGAGCATGACGCTGACCAATCCCGGCGGTCTCGGCACGGTGGCGTCGGTCCCGCGCCTCATGCCCGGTCAGGGCAGCATCATCGCCGTCGGGGCCATCGGCTATCCCGCAGAGTACACCGGAGTGCCGGAAGAGCGGCTCCGCGATCTCGGCATCGCGAAGGTGATGACGGTCACGAGCACCTACGATCACCGGGTGATCCAGGGGGCCGAATCAGGCGCGTTCCTCGCGACGCTGGACCATCTGCTCCAGGGCGAAGACCACTTCTACGACACCATCACCGAAAGCCTCCAGCTGTCGGCCGTCAGCTATCAGCTCGCGCCGGCCGCCACCCAGCGCCCCAGGACCGCGGCGCAAGCCATCGCCCCGGACATGCTGTACCACGTGGCGGCGGCCATGGCGCTGGTGAAGGCGTTTCGGACTCATGGACATCTCGCCGCGCGGATCGATCCGCTGGGAACCGAGCCCCTGGGCGATCCGGCGCTCGATCCGGGACCACTGGGTCTCACGCCCGAGATCATGGCGTCGATTCCGACCCAGGTGCTCCGTACCTACGTGCCCGGCGAGACGCTGGCCGAGTCGTACCCCCATCTCGAGGCGACGTACTGCGGCACCCTGGGCTATCAGATCGAGCACATCGCCAGCCACGAGCAGCGGGTCTGGCTCCGCGAGAAGATCGAGTCAGGGGAGTTCCGCGCCCCGCTCGCCCCGGAGGAGAAATGGCAGCTCCTTCGGCGGCTGACCCGGGTCGAGGCCCTGGAGAAGTTCCTTCACAAGGCGTACCTCGGCCACAAGCGGTTCTCGATCGAGGGTGTGGACACGCTGGTGCCGATGCTCGACGTCACGCTCGAGCTCGCGGCCGCCGCCGGTGCCCGCGAGGTGGTCATCGGCATGGCGCACCGCGGGCGACTGAACGTGCTGGCGCACACCATCGGCCGGCCCTACGACACCATCTTCGCCGAGTTCGAGGGCGGCCGGTTCGTCGAGGGCAACCAGCTCACCCCCGAGGGCGGGACGGGCGACGTGAAGTACCATCACGGCGCCGAGGGCGCGTTCCGCCTCCGGAACGGGAAGTCCATCGCCGTGACCCTCTCGCCCAACCCGAGCCACCTCGAGTTCGTCTCGCCGATCGTGGACGGCCGCGCCCGCGCCATCCAGACATTGCGCCGGGGCCGGCGCGTCCACCACGACGAGGTCGTGGCAGTGCCGGTGCTGATCCATGGCGACGCCGCCTTTGCCGGCCAGGGGGTCGTCGCCGAGACGCTGAACCTGAGCGCGCTCCGCGGCTACGGGGTGGGTGGGACGCTGCACATCATCACCAACAACCAGGTCGGCTTTACCACCGACGCGGAAGACGCCCGCTCCACCCGCTACGCGAGCGACATGGCCAAGGGGTTCGACGTGCCGATCATCCACGTCAACTCCGATGACGCCGAGGCGTGTCTCGCGGCCATCCGCCTCGCGATGGCGTACCGCGACACCTTCCGGCGCGACGTGGTCATCGATCTGGTGGGCTATCGCCGGCACGGTCACAACGAGGGCGACGAGCCTACCTACACCCAGCCGCTGATGTACGACCGGATCAAGGAACTGCCCCCGGTTCGCCTCCAGTACGCGGCGCAGCTCGCCGAGCAGGGGATCGCGGCGGCGGCCGACGCGGACCAGGAGTTCGACCGGGTCTACCAGGATCTGGTGGCTGCTCAACAGCGATTCAAGGCGAGTCTGGGCAAGACGTCGGTGGCCGAGCTTCCCAAGCCCACCGGGCCGGGCCAGGAGCCCGTTACCGCCGTCGCAGCCGAGACCCTAACGGCGCTCAACGAGCAGCTCCTCACCGTACCGGACGGCTTCGCTGTCAATCCCAAGCTCAAGCGTCAGCTGGAGCGCCGACGCGCGGCAATGGGGTCCGAAGGCGGCATCGACTGGGCCCACGCCGAGGCGCTTTCACTCGCGTCGCTCCTGGTGGAGGGCGTGCCGGTGCGGCTCACCGGCCAGGATACCGAGCGGGGCACGTTCAGCCAGCGGCACATGGCGCTGCACGACGTCCAGACCGGCGAGGCCTGGATCCCGATGCAGCGGCTCCCGGGCGCTACCGCGCCGCTGGAGCTGCACAACAGCCCGCTGTCCGAGCTCGCGACTTTGGGGTTCGAGTACGGCTACAGTGCGGAGGCGTCCGAGGCACTGGTCGTGTGGGAGGCGCAGTTCGGTGACTTCATCAACGGCGGCCAGGTCATCGTGGACCAGTTCCTCGCCGCCGGCCTTTCCAAGTGGGGCCTGACCACGCGCCTCACGCTCCTCTTACCGCACGGCTACGAGGGGCAGGGGCCGGAGCACTCGTCCGCGCGGCTGGAGCGGTTCCTCCAGCTCGTCGCGGAGGGCAACATCCGGGTCGCCAATCCGACCACGCCCGCCCAGTACTTCCACTTGCTGCGCCGCCAGGCCAAGCGGACCCGCCAGCGGCCGTTGATCGTGATGACGCCCAAGAGCCTGCTGCGCCTTCCGGCCGCGACGTCCCGGCTGGAGGAGCTGGCCGACGGCCACTGGCAGCCGGTGCTGGACGATCCGTGGGCCGCGAACCGGACCGGGCAGGTCCGGCGGCTCGTGCTCTGCTCCGGCAAGATCTACTACGACCTGGTGGCGGAAGCCGACCGGATGTCGGAGAACCGACCCGCGATCGTTCGGGTGGAGCAGCTGTACTCGTTCCCGTGGAACGAGATCCGGCTGGTGCTGGCCCGCTATCCGGAGCTGGACGAGATGATCTGGGCGCAGGAAGAGCCGCGCAACATGGGAGCTTGGACCTACCTTCGCTCCAAGCTGGCGGAGGTCATGCCGCACCGGGCGGAGCTGCGGTACGTCGGGCGTCCCGAGCGGGCG
>DASSUE010000077.1:0-14567 GCA_035707305.1 Gemmatimonadales bacterium | reverse complement strand
CGAGCGTCTGGCACAGCTGGGTGATGGACGTGCCGTCGATGTTCACGTTGGCGCAGGTGGCGCTCACCGCCGCGCTGGTCCAACCGGTCGTCATGCCGACCTTGTGAACCGTGCTGCCGATCGGGAATGACTCGCTGGGATACTCGGCCGTGATCTGGAAGCTGCCCACGATGTCGGTTAGGCCGGTGTTCTCCCCGGACGTTCGCGCGATCTTGCCCAACGCTACGTCGCCGGCGGCGATGGTGTACGCCCCCCGGGCGGAATCGCTGCGGCGGCAAACCCGGTTCGCTGGACACCCGTTGCCTCGCCGGCCCTTTCGGCCCGCGAAGTACACCGGGTCGTCCACCTCGTTGCCGATCTCGTTGACAGCGCCGGTCAGGTCGAGCCAGGTGTGCTGATACCAGATCGTGCCCTCCACCCCGCCCTGTACCCAGGTGCAGTGAGACGCCGTAATGACGGACAGGAGGCCGGCGCGGACCGCGTTGAAGCCGAGGGTGCAGGCGCCCAGAATGAAATCGATCATGAGGCCGCCCTGCACCGGGCGGACGCGCTCCTGCAGCGTGGCCAACTGCCGGATCGGGGCCGTCTCCTGAACCACGACTGCTTCGGCGGGCACGTGCAGCGCGGCCAGAGCTCGATGGAGCTCCGCCGCCCCGGCTCCCTTGGCCAGACCCACCCGGATCCGGTTGCTCGCCTCGTCGAGATCGGTGAACACCGCACCGGGCAGCGTGAGCGCCTCGGGCGACACATCGTCGAACCAGCTCTCCAGCCGGGCGTAGTCGAAGTCCGCCCGGCGCACCTGAACCAGGGAGCGGTCGAGACCGCGCGCGGCCAGGTAGGGCGCGAGGGCGTTCGCGGCCGCATCGGCCTCGGCGGGGTCGGTGAGATAGACGGTGGGACGGCCCTCCTGATCGAGGAAGAAGCCGCCGAATCCGCGGACTCCGCGGGCGAGGCCGACCGGGTCGACGGCCGGTTGTTGCGCTGTCGCCGGACCCAACGCGGCGTTGTCGGGTGGCGGTGCAGGGTCGACAGGCCCCGACGTGTCGGAGCAGCCGACAGCAGCCAGCAGGACGGCGCCCGCAAGCCAGGCGCGCGCGGCCGGGGTAAGGAGGCTCATGCTCACCTCCACTTCGACTGGTGGGGAATGTCGGGCGGAAATGCGCGACAAGTCCAGCATACGGCGCGGTACCGGACAGCGCCAGACCGGGAGGAGAGCGGCGCACCGGGTGCCGGGAGTGATCAGTCGTCCAGGGCGTCGCGAAAGAATTCGGTGAGATCGATCGACAACGGCGGGACTCCGGCAGATGGCTGCCACTCCAGCCGCTCGGTGAGAATGAGCGGACGTTCATCGGAGGGTGTCCAGCACTCCACCAGCCGGGCTTCCAGATCCACGATCCAGTACTCCGCCACCCCGTGCCGCTGGTAGCGGCGCCGCTTGATCTGGCGGTCGGCCCGAGCTGTGGAAGGCGACAGGACCTCAATGGCCAGCAGGAGCTGACGGATCTGCTTCCAGTTCCGCGCCCGGCGTCCCTCGACGAGCGGAGCGACGAAGAGATCGGGCTGCACCAGGGTGCGCTCATCGAACTCGATGTCTGCGGGCGAGGGCAGAACGGACCCGAGCCCGTGGTCAGTCACGAACGGGTGCAGGAGTCGGGCGAGCGCCGCTACCGCGACCTGGTGGGGCAGGGACGGAGCGGGGCTCACGAGTAGCTCCCCGTCCACCACCTCGTAGCGGTTCCCGTCGTCCGGGAGTGCGAGTACCCGCTCGACGGTCCAGTCGGCGATCGGCTGCGGCATTCCCATAATGTGCGGTCCTCGGCGCAGATCGTACAAGCCGACATGCCGCATCTTGTGCGGGAGTCGGCCGGTCGATGGCATCATCTCTACGCGATGCGCGGCAGCAATCCCAGCGCGACGCGCGCAGCAAGCGCCATGGTCCACGCCAAAGCGGGTATCCCCCGGCCCCTCGGCCGGCTGCCGGCTCCCTCGAGCGCCGCGATGAAGCTTTCGATCGATCCGAACCGCTCATCCCGGTTGAGCGCCAGGGCGCGACGGAGCGCCTGATCGACCGCCCTGGGGACTTCGGCTCGCGCCGCCCGCACCGCGGGAACCGGCGTACTGAACCGCTTGGCGATCAGAGCAGCCGCCGTCGGCCCGGTGAACGGCGGCTTCCCAACGAGCATCTCGTAGCAGGTCGCTGCCAGAGCGTACTGATCCGACCGGCCGTCCACCGCCTGGCTTCCCGTCGCCTGCTCCGGGGCGACGTACGCGGGCGTGCCGAGACTGAGCCCGGTTTCCGTGAAGTGCTCCTCGCCCAGGAGCGCGGTGGGGAGCGCAACGCCGAAGTCCGCCAGGAGCGTGGACCCGTCCTGCGTCAGGAGGAGATTCTCCGGCTTCACGTCGCGGTGGACAACGCCGTGATGATGCGCATACGCCAGCGCCTGCGCCGCTTCGCGGGTGATCCGGAGCGCTTCGGCGATGGGCAACGCGCCCTCACGGCGCAGCCGGTCCCGAAGCGTCTCGCCCTCGACGAATGGCATGGTGAACCAGGGCTGGCCGGCTGCCTCGCCCGAGTCGAGCACGGTCAGGATGTGGGGGTGCTGGAGCCGGGCGGCGAGCCGGATCTCCCGCCGGAACCGCTGAGGGCCCAGGGTGAGCACGAGATCGGACCGCATGACCTTGAGGGCTACCGCCCGGTCATGCCCTACATCCCGGGCGAGGTACACTGTCGCCATACCACCGTGGCCAACCTCGCGATGGATCTCGTAGCGGCCCCTGAGTGCGGCCTTCAGGGAACTCTGAGACGGTAGTGGAACCCGTCCTGCGTGACTGCCGTTCACCGGAACAGTTGTGGTCGAAGCCGATTCACCACCGCTCGTGCGCCGGCCAAAGGAACGGGGGCTCATGGCAGCGCCTCCCTGATTCCGCGTGCCGCCAGCCGCGTCCGAATACGTGCGCACGCACTGTGCACCCGGCGGTAGACCTGCAGCGGTGTGTCGTAGCCGAGCCGTCGTGCGATCTCCGCGGCCGACATTCTGTCCTCGAACCAGTGCGCCAGGAGCTGCCGTTCGGTCGGATCCAGATCCGCGACGGCACCCGAAAGCGCCGCCCGCAGTTCGGCGGCACACACTTCGTGCGCCGGGTCGGCGGCGTTCGGATCAGGGACTTCCCCCAGCTCGCCCGCATCACCGACGGACGTCAATCGTACGAGCGCACGCCGCTGCGCCAGCCGGTCCCAGGCCCCGCGGTTTCCACCGCCTGCGCGCGTCCGGCCGTAGCGCGAGCGTTGGTAATCGATGCAGAGTCGCCGCGCGACGGTGCCGAGCCAGGTCGAGAATCTCGCTGCCCCCTCGCACCGATAGGTCCGCAACCGCCGGAAGTCGTCCTGGCTGAGGCGCTCGAGCATGAAGACGTAGCGATCCATCGCCGTATCGTGGTCGCCTCCCAGCGCATGGGCAAAGTGCAGCAGGAGCCGGCTGTAGGCCTTCACCAGACTCGACCACGCCGCCTGCCTGGTGGTCTCATCGGTCGCATCCAGGAGCCGGGTGAGCTCGGCGGGAAACTGCGGTCCTGATCGGGTGTGAGACATCGAGCCACCGGCCGGCATGCATTCCTCCTTGCCCTGCGCGAATCCTGCGTCCTCCACCTTCTTTGTGATGGTCACGAACCGAGGATTTCCCACCGCCGGCGTCGTCGCGCCCGATATTGCCGGCTTCCAACCCGGGCTGTACGTTGGCCAAAGTCCCGGTCCTCGGCCCGCGATCGCGCGGCCAACCTCAGCCTCGGCAGCGACATGGCGGATCGCCAGAGCCTCGAGGCCCTCTTCCTCGCTCAGCTCGGATGGATCGAGCGAGCCGCGGCCGCCGTGTGCCGCCGCCACGGACTGTCCGCCGACGAGTCGGCGGATTTCACCTCCTTTGCGAAGTTGAAGCTCGTAGAGAACGACTACGCCGTCCTCGCCCGTTTCCGGGCTGAGAGCGCCATTACGACCTACCTGGTGGTCGTGCTCTCGATGTTGTTCCGCGACTATCGCGCGCAGCACTGGGGTCGCTGGCGACCATCGGCCGCGGCTCGGCGCCAAGGTGGTCTCGCAATCCGTCTCGAGACACTTGTCTACCGCGACCGGGTACCGCTCGGGCAGGCGGCCGAGATGCTGCGAAGCTCCGGTCAGACCGAGCTGTCCGATCGCGAGCTTGCCGGCGTCCTGGCGCAACTCCCGGCCCGGAACAGTCCGCGACCCACACCGGTGGGGAGCGGTCTGACCGGTGACCCACCGGCGCCGAACCGCTCCGACGACTTCCTGCACGCAGAGGAAGCCGATACGCAGGAGCGCGTCATCCGGGAGGCGCTGGAGCGGCTGCCGGCGGAAGACCAGGTGCTGCTGAGGTTGCGGTTCTGGGAGGGGCTGAGCGTGGCCGACATTGCCCGGAGCCTGGGACTGCCGCAAAAGCCGCTCTACCGCAGGCTCGAGCGGGCGATGACCCACGCACGCCGGCTGCTGGAGCAGGCCGGCATGTCTAAGGAGTACGCGAGGGCGGTCCTGAACGAGTGAGCGGGGTGGGTGGGGAATGCCGGATCAGGTGTCCATCTAATAGACGGGATGGTACAAGCAGCAACGAAGGAGAACCCGGGTGAACCAGCCGGACATAGACCCTGAAAAGCTTGCGGCTCTAATGGATGGCCGCCTCGCCGACGCTGAGCGAACCGACCTTCTGGCGCATCTGGCGAGGTCGCCGGAGGCCTTGGAAATCCACGCCGATGCTGCTGCTGTTCTGGGAGAATTGGAATCAAAGTCCGGCAAGGTCGTGCCGCTCGTCTCTCCCAGGGCCGCTGGAGGGCGGCGGCTGCCCCCGCGTTGGCTCGCAGCCGCGGCGATCCTCGCGGGCGTTGCCCTGGCGGGGCCGCTGTTCTACGCAACGCGCAGCGATCCGGATGGTGCAGGCTTCTCCGCGAGGCTGCGCGAGCATGGGGCCCTATTGCCGGCGGGAGTTGACGATCGTCCCTGGACCACTGTGCGGGGGGCGGTCACCGACGCGCTCACTCCGGGCGCACGGGCTGGCCGGGCCGGAGCTCTGTCGGTGGATCTGGAGATCGCGGTCTGGTCGCGCGACACGGCGGCGGCTTCCCGACTCGCAAGCGAGCTGGCCGCCCTTTTGGGGGGAGTGCCCGCCGGGGCCCCGGTCGCAGCCATGTACCATGTGGCGGCGCAGCGGGCGGCTGCACAGCCCGAAGAGCTGCAGCCATTGCTCGACCGCGCGGCGGACGCCGCCGGCAAGCTCACCGAACCCGATGTGTATCGGCTCGCGGCCTGGGCTGAAGCGAGCCGCATTGCGGCCGCCCAGCGCCGCCCGGAGTTCTTCCAGGCTGGCGAGAACCGCTCACTGCTCGAGTGGGCGTCAGAGATCAAGACACTGCCCGAGGGTGCTGCCCCGGTGCTGGAGCGGCTGCGATCGGCCCTGCCGTCGCCCGGGGTGCCAGACTGGACTGCGCTCGACCGCGACCTCGCCGAGCTGCTTCGCGTGCTGGGAAGCTGAACGGGGGAAGTAGCGCGGCACCAACGGCCCCGCTGTCCGTTTAACCGTGAGATGGCGCGACGCGACCGAGATTCGCGCCGGAAGAGCTAGCAACGACCGGCGACCACGAAGGAGGCGCTAGATGACGCGGGTGCACGGTCTATGGATCGGAGTGTTGCTGGCGATGGCATTAGCCACGGTCTGGTTCACTCGCAGAACAGCCCAGGGCGTCGTTCCCGGAATCTTCATTGACAACCGCATCCGGCTCAGTTTGAGCCAGCTTCAAATGACCCTCTGGATGCTGGTGGTGCTCTCGCTGCTCATCGCCGTGTTCGTCGCCCGGTTCATCGCTGGCGTTGCTGAATTCATGGACGTGCATATCCCCGGGGAGCTACTGATCGCGATGGGCATCAGCCTGAGTTCCGGGGCAACGGCCGTGGCGATCAAGGCGGGGAAGGACGTGAAAGGTGTAGACATTCGGGAGCGCGGCGACGGCCCCCATTTGCATCAGCTGTACTATGTGGAGGAGGGGAAAGACCCCACCCCTGAATCTGTGGACGTCACCCGATTTCAAAATCTCTGGCTCACGATCATCGTACTTCTGGGCTACATCACGATGGCTTGGACCTACCTTGGGGCGAATCCCGACCCCGTTTCGCTGACTGCACTGCCGGGATTCAATGACACATTGGTTACGCTGTTCGGGATCAGCCACGCCGGCTACGTTGCTGGCAAGATGCCGGACAGATCGAAAACGGCGACAGGACAAGGGGTCCGGAATTGACGTATCGGGTTAGCAGAGAGGTATGGGCGACCCAACGCCGCTAGAACTGAATGATCGAGTCACCGACTGGGTAAAGGCGGCTCGGTTCATCTTCACCGGCACGGTGGAGCGCGCGGGCTCGTTGTCTCCTGATTTCGTACCGGAGGGGCCGAATGTGGCTGTGGTGCGCGTTGAGCGCGTGCACTCCTCGACCCGGGCTCTCGCGAGGTACGCCGGTCAGGTTGCGACGGTGCGATCTCGGGAGCCAGGCACCCTGCCGGTTGGCAAGCGCGTGGTCTTCTTCGCCAATCCCATTCTTTTTGGTGAGACTGTGGCGCTCGACGAGGTAGGCCATATCGACGCGCCTGCCGATTTCGTGCCGATCGAGGGGCTGATACAGCGGGTGACACAGGATAAGAACGACGATGAGCTCGCCGCACGTCTGGCGAACGCCGAGGCCGTCGTCCAGGGGTCTGTGGTGGCGGTGGCCCGACCCCCCGGGGCGTCGCCCGTCCCTATTTCCGAGCACGACCCCGACTGGTGGATCGCTCGCATACGGGTACGGCGATGGCTCAAGGGCGATACGCCCGCCGAGGTAGCGGTGCGGTACGCCCACAGCCGTGACATTCGATGGTATCGTTCCCCGAAACCCGAGCCCGGCCAAGAGGCGATCTGGCTTCTTCACCGCGACGGGGTAGACGTGGGCGGTGTAGTGGTTGCGCTGGTACATCCCCTCGACGCCCGCCCGATCGACGACGCGGAAATCCAGCGCATCGATCGCCTGCTTCACAGCGGGCCAGGGCCGCACTGAGTCGGTCGGGTCGCATGGCGCCGCTAGTCCAGGTGGTCAACATGATCCCCCGCTCGGCAAGCGGAGAGACCCACCAGGACAGCGAGCCGCAGCTTACGGTGAATCCCACCAACCCGCTAGAGATCGTCGGTACGGCGTTCACTCCGGATCCCAGCGGGGGTTCGCCCAGCCCGGGGTACGTGTCACTCGACGGAGGTCAAACGTGGAACCTCAGTCCTGTGCTTCCCGATGTTCTGGCGAACGACCAGTCGGTACGCTTTGGCGGGGGATCGACACTCTACGCGGCGACGCTCCACGCCGGGAGCATGACGATCCTTCGGAGTTCCCCGTTCAGGCCTAACGTCGTGATGCAGCCGCTGGTGCAACGTCCTAGCATCGATCAACCCTACATTTTCGCCTTGGACGTCGGAGGCAAGGATCGGGTCTTCACGGGGAGCACCGACTCGGGCCGCGCCTCCCTCCACCACTCCGCCGATGCGCGCACCGCGAACCCTCCGGCGGGGTTCAAACACGCGCTCCTTGATCCGCGCTCGCAGAACAATTCGCCGTCGATCCGCACCGCGATTCATTCTGACGACACTGTTTACGCCGCCTACTTCAGCTGGCATCAAGTACCTGTGACGAAGGCGGCCGTCGTCGTAGCGCGCGACAACGCGTCTGGCACGGGAGGTGCGCCTTTCACTGCGCTGACCGACGGGGCCGATGGCTTGCCCGGAATACGCGTCGAAAAATCTGTGCCGATTCCCTGGTTCGATTTCCTGGGCCAGCAGCGGGTTGGCAGCGCGCTTTCCATCGCCGTGGACCCGATGGATAGCGCCACGGTCTACGTCGCGTGGGGCGAGGGACCCAAACGTGGTAGCGTGCAGACGCTGCGGGTCCGTCGAAGCACCAATCGGGGTGCTACCTGGTCGAAAAACCGCCTCTCGGTTTCGAATGCAACCAATCCGGCGCTGGCCATCACCGACGCAGGGAAGGTGGGGTTACTTTACCAGCGCCTGGTGGCAAACCAGGGCCAGCCCAGGTGGCAAACACACCTGCGGATTACGTCCGATGGGTGGGCGACGAAACCGGGCCTCGATATCGTGCTGGCCGACACGCCGGAGGACGCCCCGACGTATAAATTCGACCCGTATATCGGCGACTACGCTGATCTCGAGGCTGTGGGACAGGATTTCTTCGGAGTCTTCAGCGCACACAACATGCCCGACCCCGCCAACTTCCCTTACGGAGTGGTATACCAGCGCAACCACGACTTTGGTCGCAGGTTGCTGCTAGATGTCGATCAGCAGACGATCGTGCCCGAGTCGATCGATCCCTTCTTTTTTCACCTCTCCCAGCTCTAGCTCGCCGCGCTTGGTGCCGGAGCGCCGGACCGGCCGATGTTTGCTACTTCCCCTGTGACGGCAGGCAGGAGTATGTGGTTGACATGCTGCGCGGCTGGTAGATCGGTGACCGCCGCTCACCCTTATAGCGTTCGTATAGTTCGTATAGGGCATCGAAGTGCGGCATGGGGGTATTCTTCTTCGGTTCCGTGCCCTCCGGCGGCGGGTACGTCGAGTGCGCTTCAATGACGTTGGACATGAATAGTTCCATCTTTTCCGCCACGGGATGGAGGGTTGGTAGGTCGCCTTTCCCCGGCAACGACTCTTCATTCACGTTGACGATCCAGATGACTACATTAGCGAGCCGGTACTGCGTTCCCTCCCATTCCCAATCGGGGCCCGAGAGTTCGAAGTCCGCTTCTCCAGGTGGGAGTTGAAGGACGGTATTCACGTTGCTGCCTGGAACCGGGTTCGCTGATTCGTCACCGATGACGTCTGAGAGGTCGGGGAGCTCGCTGCCGAACTTCTTGACCGACCCGCCCATCACCTTCAGAGCACTCCAATCGATCTTGCCCGGGAGGTCTTTCCGGTTCTTCGAACCCGATAGTTGCGTCGGTGAGCTCGATTCGTATGCCTTGTCATACCAGACCCGTGCAACGTGCTTCTCATGGTGCTTTGGCTTCACCATGAGAACCTCCATGCAGCGCTTTTCGTTGTCCGACACCGCCGGCCGGAACAGGCACAGCCCCATGACTCTGATCCGAAGCTCAAAGGATTCGGTTACCATAGTTCCTCCTCGCTTAGTTCGTCACCTGCCCGCGTAGCGAAATGCTGCCCATGCTGCTGGGGATCGCAATGCCGCATCAGTGGAGTTGAGCAGCCGAAGCTGCGCCTCCCGCAGCGCGCCCGCCCCATCGGTAGAGTGCCGATAGGCGCGGTGGAATTCGCTCATCAACGTCCGGGTCCACTGGTCGTCTACCCGCCAGAGGCTGCCGACAACGCCGGCCGCGCCCGCGAAAAGGAAGGCGCCCGAAAGCCCGGCGAATCCTCCCGACCTCCCGCGCCGGGATCGGATCGTCTCGCAGGCGGAGAGCACGACGAGGCCGAGTCCGTTAAGGTCCATCTCCTGCAGCTCGGCCGCCGTCAGACGACCCTGCGCCTCTGAGTCGGGGCCGCTTGCAAGGACGAGCACCGACTGTTCGGGACGCTCGTCATCGAACACCGCATGGCCCGCGTAGTGGATGATGTTCGTCTGTTGCAGAGCCCTCTCGAACGAGGCCCGCGTCGCGCGGGGACCTGCCAGCACGACGTTGTCGGGATAATGCGCCGCGATCGCACCAACCTCCGCGACAGCGCCCGGAAGGCGTTTCAGCCCGGGGTATGCACGCGGGTCGAACGCGGGGTCGGCAACCAGGAGTATCGTCGCGAGCGTGGGCAAACGCTTGTGGGGCGTGCGTCTCACGTCGCGCAAGCTGCCGGCGAAACGGAGCGGGTGCTGCTCGATCAGATACCGTCCGTCCGCCGTGTCGCGCAGCGCGGCGAACGGAACGCCCGCGATCTCACCGTCTGCGATGAGCACAAGTGGAGAACCCAGAGGCGCCAGGTCCCGCCGCACTGGACGGATTAGCCGGTCGTACAACGCCGCAAGATCCGGCAGCAGGCCGGGCGCGGTTGCTCCCAGCTCGAGCGACGCACGCACCCGCTCCACCGTTCGGGTCAGCTCTGCGCGATCAACCGTTGTGGTGGCGAGCTGCACCGTGCTCCCTGCCACTGTCCAGAGCAGCAGCGTATCGCCGATGAGCGCGTACTCGACCGCGATCTGGCCGGGTGGTGTCGTCAGCATTGCCGGCCCATTAGCCGCTCGTCGGGAGCCGACCGCTGCCAGTGAGATGCGCGCCCGTTCGAGATCGGCCAGCGCCGCGGTCGGCGAGCCGGCGCGGATTCGCAGCATCACCAGCTGGTCTACGACCTTCCGGACTGCATCCATGTGCGAAGCGCGCAGCTCCGCTCGGGTCAGACTGCTGCTCTGCCGGTCCAGCAGCGTGAGCGCGCGGTCCAGGTCCGCCGAGGCGGCCGACACATTGCCGATGGCGAGCGCCGCCCCGGAGCGGGCGATGAGCGTCGGCAGGAACCGAACCTGGTTGTGCTGCGCCTCGAAGAATGCCGCGACCGAATCCAGCGCGGGAATCGCGCGCCGCGGATCGTCAGCAAGCGTGGACGCCGCCTCCGCCAGCCGCAGGTCCGCCTGGAACCACTCCCGTTGCGGGCCCGGCGGGAGCGATTCGACAAGGACCCTGGCTGCGCGCACGTCTTCCTCGGCCATCTCACTCATGCCGGCCGTCGCGAGCAACCGCGCTCGAGCGATGCGGGATTCCGCGATCCAGATCGGCTCTTGGATACCTGCTGCGACCTCGACGCCCTCGTTCTGAAGCCGCACTGCTGCACGGGTGAGCCCGTCGCCAGCCGTGAACGGAGCGGCGATGATCATGAGGTTGTGGAGCCAAACGGACTTGCGGTACGGGCGCAGGGTCGTGAGTGCCCGATGGATCGCGGGGTACACCTCCACTGGATCTGGCAGGTAGTGCCGAGCATCGGCCTCGAGGGCCTGCACGATCCCGACGTTGTCGTATTCTCGAGCGCGGTCGAACAGCGGGGCGGCCTCCCGAACCGCGCGGATAGCCTGCTCGTACCGTCCGCTCCGAAGCAGGGTCGTGCCGAGCCCCCAGCGCGCGCGACCTGCCAGAGAAGGATGGCGCAGGGTATCGGCGTAGCGGATGACCTGTGCCAGCACGGCCTCCGCAGCTGCGGGTTTGCCCTCGTACACCAGGGTTGCCGCCCGGTAGAAGCGCGCCCAGCCGAGCAGGGGCGGAGACGTGCCCGGCATCGCGATCACCTGGGCGAGCGATTTCGCCGCGGCCGAGTTGTCGCCGGCGCGATACGCTGCGCGTCCGGCACCGTACAACCGGTGCGCATCCGCAAGCGCTCTCACGCGACGAGGTCGGCCAGCGGCCTTGCGGATGTCGTGCACTGCATCGGCCAGGGTGGCATCGCCGCCCCGCCGCTCCAGCTGCTCGCCCAGCCGACCGGCGAGGTTCAGGAACTCGCCGGCACGGGTGGTATCTCCGGCCATGACTGCAGCGCCCCACTCGGCCAGTGCGTGATCCCATCCGAACAGCGTCGCCGCCTCTGGGGCGGCGTCCACGTACGCGGAGAGCTCGGACGTCGAGGGGTTCACGCCCGGTGCCGGAGGCGGCTCGGGCGCCTGCACCGATGTCTTCGAGCGTTTCCGTGCTTCGCCAGCCCATCGGGAAGTCGAGTCCACCGCGAGGTACGCCCTCCAGGCGCCGCGTGCCTGCCCGTCCAGTCCCAGGCGGTCCAGTGCAAGCGCCAGGTTGAAGCGGGCCGGCTCGTTCTGGGGCGCCAGCTCGAGAGCCCGGTCCGCCACCTCGATCGCCTCCAGCAGATCGCGCGGAGTCTGGTGCCGCTCCGCACGAACCAGGAGCGCGGCTGCAAGGTCGGTGAGCACGTCCGCCTCATCCGCCAATCTGGAAGCTGTCTGGAGATATGAGACGGACCGCTCGATCGAATTTCCAGTTTCGTCTGACCAAAGGAGGTCGATGAGAGCCGCGGTTCGGAGTGCTTCCGAGTCGGCCCCAGAGCGAAGGCGGAGCGACGCCGTATTGGCGAGGTGGAGGATCGCAGCGGAAGGAAGGAGCTCTGCGTTGCTGCCGCATTCGGCTCGGGGTAGGGTCGAACCCCGCGGGACGGACGACGCGCAGTGGCGGTACGGCACGGGGATCGAGAGGCGCGGCTCGATGGTCCTGGCAGATACGGCCCGGGTCAGCTCCGCGAGCAAGGTTGCTTCCCTGTGTCCCCGAGCGCTGTCGCTGGAGCAATGGAGATTGAGCAGGAACAACGCGAGGACGGGGAGAGCTAAGTCGACGGTCGGGTGCCGCTCGCTCACAGACGGCCTCATGCCTGCGAGACGAAAGCGCGGGGCCCTGTCTGGGGTCGCCGACCCGTCGGATGCGGACCGGGGGGTCAGCATGCGCCAACCGTTGTCGCGCCGTCAGCCCTGTGGTGGGTTCGGCCAAGGTACTGTCCGGTACAAACCCCCGCCAGCAACAGCGATCGTAGGGCTACTGTGCGACGGCGGGCTGTGAGGCTCGGACTTGCACCGTGCGCTGCAGCTCGTCCATGTGCCGGAGACGTTGCGGCGGAGTCCTGCGTCGCGGTGCCTCGAGGCCGCGGTCTCCCACGGCCTCGAGGCCAACCGGACGGGCGGCTCCGAGCGTCGAGGAGCTGATGGCCGAGCTGGACCGGACAGTCCGACGCGGCCTTGGCAGGCACGTCGCCGCGTTACTGGAGCCGCTGCTCGTGCGGGGCAGGCGAGGAGGCTAGCGCCCGCCCGCCTGTTGCTGCGGCTGATCGCTGCTGGGCGCGTCGACGACAAGCTCCCAGCGATCGCCCGCCTTCTTCCAAACCGACACGTACTTCCCGGTATCGTCCACGCGGCCTTCGGGCGCCTCCATCGTGAGCCGGTAGGTGCCAAGCTCGTAGGCCAGGTCGCCCGCCTGCGCGATTTCGATCTGCGTCGGCTCGAACGAAAGCGCAAAGCCCGGCGTGCTCATGAAGGTGCTGAAGGCATCACGCAATGCGCTTTGCCCCTGGACAAGGGGCATCCCCGGGTACAGAAAAACTCCGTTCCGAGCGAAGACGCTCGCGACGGCTTCAGCGTCCTTGTTCTTGGCCCCGTCGAGATACTTCCGGGCCTGCCGGCGGATCGCCTCTTCCTCGGCCCGAACATCTACTTGCGTCAGCGTAGTGGGCATACGGCCTCCGATTGCATGGGGGGTGAGATCGGAGTGATTTGGGGCTGCTACCTGGTTCCCTTCGTTGCGATGAAGCGCCCGCGCAGCGTCTTCCCGCCGGTCGCAGCCCGCGCTTCGTAGTTCCCGATCAGCGAATCACCCGCGAGCCGTGCCTCCGTGCGGGTCACCACCTCCGCCTTGAGCGTCGGGCTCCGGTGAGGGTCCGACTCGTAGACGAAGGTGCTGTCGCTGCTGGAGACGACCTTCACGTTGTAGGTCTCCCCCGGCTGGAACGACACTTTGCCGGTCAGCCCGCCATCGGGCGCCTTGGTCCACGTGACCGTGAACTTCTGCGCCCGGGTCGAGCCCGAGTCCCGACCTTCGGCGTTCCAGGTGCCCTCGAGCTTGCTCGCCAAAGCCGCTGCGTCGGGGGTCGTCGTCGGAGCGGGGGTTGCTGCCATGGTGTCGGCCAGGCTGGTGTCGGCCGCGCCTTCGGTCCGGCCCGTGTCCGCTCGGCCGCACGCGGCCAAGGCGAACGCGGTGCAAAGCAGATATCGCATCATTCCTCCGAGTTCATCACCGCGGGTGACCTACCCTGCAGGCATCAGGCTAACACGCGGACGGGGAGAGGGAGTGATGGCGATCACAAGTCGCTCTGGCGATCATCCCCCGGGGTGGACGGCACCCCAGCCGCTGGGCCAACTTCCAAGCCTACACGCTATGCCGGACACTCTCGCCGCTCGACTCGACCGCCGCACCGTAGAGGGCACGCTCTGGGAGCCTCTCGCCGACGGCGCTCTGCGCTGCGTGGCGTGTGGCCACCGCTGCCTCATCCGCGAGGGACGCCGCGGAATCTGCCGGGTCCGCTACAACGAGGGCGGCCGGCTCCGGGTGCCCCACGGCTACGCCGCCGGTGTCCAGTGCGACCCGGTCGAGAAAAAGCCGTTCTTCCACGTGCTCCCCGGGGCCGACGCGCTGACGTTCGGGATGCTGGGGTGCGACTTCCACTGCGGCTACTGCCAGAACTGGGTGACGTCACAGGCGCTCCGGGACGAGGCGGCGACCACGTCCGCCGTGGACCTGAGCGCGGAGACACTGGTCGAGCTCGCCGGGCGGCAGGACGCGCGGCTGGTGGTGAGCTCCTACAACGAGCCGCTCATCACCGCCGAGTGGGCGGCCGAGATCTTCGCGCTGGCCCGGCCTCGCGGGTTCGTGACCGGCTTCGTCTCCAATGGCAACGCGACGGCCGAGGCGCTCGATTTCATCCGGCCGCTCACCGACTGCTACAAGATCGACCTCAAGACCATGAACGACCGGCGCTACCGCCAGCTCGGCGGGGTGCTGGCG
>DASSUE010000076.1:0-2647 GCA_035707305.1 Gemmatimonadales bacterium | reverse complement strand
CGCGAGATTGGGGTCGTTCGTTTCCTCACCGGGAAAGAACCGAGTGTTCTCGGCCACGGCGACCCCACCCCGAGGCAGCCGTCTCGACGCGGTCACCGCCTCGTCCGACAGCGGCTCTGCGAGGAAGGTGACCGGAGCGCCCAGGATCGCTTCCAGCGTCCGGACGACGGGAGCCAGCGAGAAGGCAGGCTCGGGCCCACCCTTGGGACGCCCGAGATGCGAGAGCAGAATGACCCGCGCTCCCCGCTCACGCAGATACTGAATGGTGGGCAGGGCGGCGCGAATCCGGGTGTCGTCGCCGACCTGCCCGTGCTTGATCGGAACGTTGAAATCAACCCGCACGAGCGCCCGCCGGCCCTCCAGAGCGGCGGGGTCGAGCTGCGCCAGCCCTCGCTTCACAACCGCGCCCCCATGTACCGCAGGAGGTCGACGCACCGGGCCGAGTAACCCATCTCGTTGTCGTACCAGGACGTCACGTTGACCAGCGTCCCGCCGATGACATTGGTGGAGAGGGCATCGATGGTGCTCGACTGCAGCGTTCCGATGTAGTCCACCGAGACCAGCGGCTCGTCGCTCACCACCAGCACTCCCTTGAGCGCGCCGGCCGCAGCATCGCGAAACGCCTTGTTGACCGCCTCGGCGTTGGTGGCCTTTTCGACGTTGGCGCTCAGCGCCACGACCGACACGTCGGGGGTGGGCACCCGGAGCGCAACGCCGTCGATCTTGCCCTTGACCTCGGGAATGACGAGCGACGTCGCCTTGGCCGCGCCGGTCGTGGTTGGAATGATGGAAATCGCCGCGGCGCGCGCCCGGCGCAGGTCTTTGTGCGGCAGGTCGAGGATCTGCTGGTCGTTAGTGTAGGAATGCACCGTGGTCATGAACCCGCTGGCGAAGCCAAAGTTGTCCAGGATCACCTTCACCACCGGCACCAGGCAGTTGGTGGTGCAGCTGGCGTTGGACACGACGTGATGCTTCGCGGAGTCGTACTTGGCCTCGTTGACTCCCATCACGATGGTGATGTCTTCCTGCTTGGCGGGCGCCGAGATCACGACCTTCCTGGCACCGGCGGCGAGATGTGCGGCGGCCTGGTCGCGGTCGGTGAAGCGTCCGGTGGATTCGAGCACGAGGTCCACGCCGAGACTCTTCCACGGCAGCTTCGCAGGGTCCTTCTCGGAGAGCACCTTGATCACCCAGCCGTCCACCTTCACTCCATCCGCCACCGCGTCGACCGTGCCGCCGAACCGACCGTGCACCGAGTCGTACTTGAGCAGGTGCGCGAGAGTCTTGGTGTCCGTGATGTCGTTCACCGCCACGAACTCCAGGTCCTTGACGCCCATGAGTGACGCTGCCCGCAGCACGTTGCGTCCGATGCGGCCGAAGCCGTTGATGCCCACCTTCACCGCCATGCTCATCCTCTCCTAGGTAGTAGCCGTTTCATCCCAAGGCCCGCGCGAACGTCACCGCATCCACACTGGCAGCGCCGCCCGCGGCGAGTGCTTCCGCCGCCGCCAGCAGGGTTGCTCCGGTCGTGAATACGTCGTCGACCAGCACCGCGCGGATGTCCCGAACCCCTGTCGCCGCGAAGGCGCCCGCGACGTTGGCGCGTCGAGCATCCGGCGGCAGCGTGGTCTGCGTCGGTGTGTGACGTGTCCTCGCCAGCAGCTCGGCCCGGACCGACAATCGCGTGATGCGGCCGAGAGCCCTGGCGAGGCGTTCCGCCTGATTGTAGCCCCGCTCTCGAGCCCGCGCCGCCGAGAGCGGCACGGGAATCAAGCATACTCCCCCGGTCAATGGCTCCAGCGTTCGCATGGGGGTCGCGAGCGAGTCGGCCATCCGCCACCAGCCTTCGTACTTGAGCAGGTGCACCGCCTCGCGAGCGCCGTCCTCGAGCAGCACGGCGCTCCGCACCCGCCCGATGGCGGCGGGCCACTGCGCGCACAGCCCGCAGCCGTCTTCGCCGTCGAGCGGATGGCCGCAGCGATGGCACCAGGGAGCCGGCACCGGGCGCCATCGGCTCCGGCACACACCGCAGGCCAGCGCGTCGTGGTCCGGCAACGGAACCGGCTGGCGGCAGAGTAGACATTCCGGGGGGAGCAACCATCGCTCGGCCGCGGCGAGTGCGGCCGTCAACTCAGCGAAGCGCGCCATCGACGGCGGCCCGCATGATGTCACGGGGTGCGGGCACGCCGGGAAACCACCGCTCGAACGCCGCGGCACCCTGCGCGACGAGCATCGAGCGCCCGTCGCTCGCCCGCACACCGCGGGCGCGCAACGCGCGCACCCACGGGGTCTCCCCGGCGGCGTAGACGAGGTCCAGCCCCACTTCGGCATCGGGGGCGAGCCCGGCGGCGAGCGGCACGGGATCCCCGTCCCGCAATCCAAGCGGAGTGGCGTTGATCAAGACCGCGCATTGAGCCGGCGCGGCCGTCGCTACGCCCAGCGTCCGCGCCCACGCCAGGAAGGCCTCCGCCCGGCTCGGATCGCGCGATTGAACCGCGAGCGGCGCGTTGCGCTCGCGCGCGGCTCCGACCACCGCGCGAGCCGAGCCACCGGTGCCCGCCACCAGCCACGCGCCGGACGGCGGGGCCAGGCGATCGAGGGCGTCCAGTATCCCCGCCACATCGGTGTTGTCGCCCGCGACGCGGCC
>DASSUE010000075.1:0-13367 GCA_035707305.1 Gemmatimonadales bacterium | reverse complement strand
GTAGACCGTACCCACCTCGACGCCCGCCATTCGCTGGGCGTCACGCATGGCCTTGTCGATCGCTCGGGTGGCCTCCTCGATATCGCGCACGACGCCACGGCGAATTCCGTTGCTGCGCTCGAGACCCAGACCGAGAATCTTCGCGCCGGCTTCCCGGCCCTCGCCGGCCACTTCGGCGATGATGGCGACGACCTTGTTGGAGCCAAGGTCCAGGGCCGCAACCAGCCGGTGAGGCTGCGAGGTCATGCCCCCGCCGCGAGTCCCCGGACAATCACCTGTCCAGCGAATCGTCCGTCGAGCTCGGTCCACCCTCTCTGCCTTCGCGCGAGGTCCGCTGCGACCGCTGCCACCGCCCGAACGTCTTGCACCGTCGCGGTTCCGCTCAGCCACAGGCGGCGTCCGTCGGCCTCGAGGAGAATGGCGTCGTCTACCCGAGCACCGGTCACCAGGCGCGCGAAGAGGGCTGGATCGGCGTCGCGGAACACCCCCAACACCCGCGCCAGTAGGGAGTCCGCGCTAGCGGCGATAGGCAGGTCCGGCGCCGCCTGGGCCGGATCGTACGGTAGTGGCAGTCCCCGCAGGTCGATCGGGATCAGCCGTCCGTTTCGCTGCCGGGCGAGCGCGATCGGTTCGGTTTCGACCACACTGACCACCAGCGTCCCCGGCAGCCGGCGGCGTACCTCGACCTCCTCCATCGCCGGGAGCCGCGCGATCCGCCGCCGCATGCCGTTCAGATCATCGAACACGCTCGAGCGGCGGCCGAGCATCAGCGCGTCAACCACGGCATCGGCCGAGTGGTTGCGAGCGCCCGACACCTCGATTCGGCGGATGCGGAAGAACTCCATCCGGTTGAGCACGGAAGGGCCGGCCAACCAGAGCGCCGCCAGGACCACCGCACCCGCCGCTGCCATGCCCACCGTCCGCCAGCTGGGCTGCGGCAGCCGGCCGGTGGACGGCTTGCTCACGCCGCGCGGAGCCACTGCACCAGCTCGGGCCCGACGCGGGTGATGTCCCCCGCGCCCAGGGTCAGAACGACGTCGCCGGGCCGGAGCAGACCCAATACCCGGCGGCCCACGGCCGGCCGGTCGGATTCAAAGACGGTCGTGGCCCCGGCCCGCTCGGCGGCCTCCGCCACCTGAGCCCCGCTCACTCCCGCGATCGGCTGCTCGCGCGCCGGGTAGATCTCCGTGACCACTACCAAGTCGGCCGCCGCAAGCGCCTCACCCATCGCGGTGCCGTGGGCTGCGGTGCGCGAGAACAAATGGGGCTGGAACACCGCAACGAGCCGCCGGCCCGGGAACGCCTGCCGTGCCGCGGCGAGTGTCGCCACCAGCTCGGACGGGTGGTGAGCGTAATCGTCAACGATTTCGACACCCCCGAACTCGCCGAGGCGCTCGAAACGGCGGCCGACGCCGGCGAACGCGGCAAGGGCTTCCACCGCCGCTTCGCCGCTGCACGGCTCGAAGTGGAGGGCCGCCGCCAGTGCGCCAACCGCATTGCGCAAGTTGTGCATGCCCGGGACCCGAAGGGTGAGGGCCAGCGCTTCGCCGCCGGGAAAGATCACGCGCGCCGAAGTCTCGCCCGCCGATTGACGAATGTCGACGATCCGGATGTCGGCGTCGGCCGCGATGCCGAAGGTGCGAGCCTTCGCGCCGATTCGATCCGCGACCTCGCGCGCGCCAGGATCATCGGCGCCGGCCAGTACCAACGACGCACGCCCGGCGAACTCGACGAACGCTTCGTGCAGCGCCGCCTCCGATCCGTAGCACTCCAGATGGTCGGGCTCGACGTTGTTGACGATGGCGACCGTCGGCTGGAGGGTGAGAAACGCCTGGTCGTATTCGTCGGCCTCGACCACAAACAGCGCATCCGACCCGATGCGGGCGTTGCCGCCCCAACCGCTGACCCTGCCACCGGCGAGCCCCGTGGGATCGGTGCCCATCGCAGCCAGCGCCTCGGTGGTCATGACGGTTGTGGTGGTTTTGCCGTGGGTGCCGCTCACGGCCACCGTCCGCCGACCCCCGACCAGCTCGCCCAGCGCCACCTTGCGGGGCACCACGCTCACGCCCAGCGCGTGCGCCCGCGCGAGCTCCGCGTGGCCCGCGGGCACCGCCGCCGTATGAACCACGGCCCTGACCCCATCCACGTGTGCGACGTCGTGCCCCGCAAACACACGAACCCCGAGCGCGGCGAGGTCGGCCGCGCCGCTTGGATCCGCGTCACACCCGGTGACGGTGACTCCGCGGCGGCAGGCGAGAAGTGCCAGCGCGCTCATTCCGGCGCCGCCGATG
This sequence comes from Gemmatimonadales bacterium, assembly GCA_035707305.1. Classification (GTDB taxonomy): domain Bacteria; phylum Gemmatimonadota; class Gemmatimonadetes; order Gemmatimonadales; family GWC2-71-9; genus DASQPE01. The sequence goes on along the minus strand of DASSUE010000075.1, from coordinate 11,076 downwards.
CCGAGGAAATGAACCGGCCGCGGGTCCGCGGAATCGAACAGGTTCATGATGGATGCGCTAATCTAGAATCACGCCACGATTTGCAACAGCCCGCGACGCCCCTGCGAGTGTCAAGAGTTTGGACGCAATGTCCCGCGATGCGTCGGGTCTGCCGCGCGCCCGCGCGCTGTTCGCGAGCCGCATGCGAGCCGCCGGGTCAGCCAGCAGCCCGGCGATTCGCTCGCCGAGACTGGCCGGGCTCAGATCGCGCTGCAACAGCACCTCGGCCGCGCCGGCCTCGCCCAGCACCCGCGCGTTATGGGTCTGATGGTCGGCGGCGGCCGTCGGCAGCGGAATAAGGATGCTCGGCAGACCCCAGGCACATAGTTCGGCGACCGTGATCATCCCTGCGCGGGACACGACCAGGTCGGCCACCGCGTACGCATCGGCCATCGGGTCAAGAAAGTCGATGACGTGCACCGCCGGCGGGCGATTCAGCTGCGCGAACTCCGCGTAGGTCCCGCGTCCCGTTACCCACAGCACGGTCGTCCCCTCCGCCTTCCCGCTGGCTATCCATTCCGCGGTTGCGCGATTGATGGCGAGCGCCCCCTGGCTGCCACCAGTCACCAGAACGACACGCCGGCCCTGCGTGATCCCGAAACGGGCAGCGGCATCCGGCCGGCGGCCAGGAGTCGGCGGCACCACCGGATTTCCAGTATCGAAGACTTCGGTACGCGCGCCGAAGCGGAGCATGCGCGCCAGTTCCGGAAGCCCCAGGTAGGCATGTCGTACCCGACGGCTGAGCCAGCGCGAGGCAAGGCCCGGATACGCGTTCTGCTCCTGGATGGCCGTGGGAATCCCCCGCCGCCCCGCGAGGTAAACGACCGGTCCCGATGCATATCCACCGGTGCCAAGAACGGCCGCAGGCAGCTCCCGGTCCAGCAGCTTGCCCACTTCTCGGATCACTCGCCCGGCGAGAAACGGCCAACGGTAATTCTTCCACCACTGTCGGCGATAGATCGGCTCCGTGGGCAGCAGATGGAAGCGAAAGGCGCGGGTAGGGAGCACCTTGGCTTCCACTCCACGCTCGGCCCCCACCAGCACCGGCTCCACCTCGGGCGCGAGCTCGCGGATTGCGCTCGCGATGGCGAGCGCCGGCATGAGATGACCTCCGGTCCCACCGCCTGCGATGACGATTCGGTGGGTGCTCGGGTGGACAGAGAGACGTAGGGTCACGTCACGCGCGGGCTGCATGGGCACCGCTTTGGCGCGCTGCGTGCGTGCCGCTGGCCCGGGCCACCTGACCATCGGTTCCCTTGCCCGTCTTGGCAGGTCTCCACCGCAGCCGGCCGATGTTGATGAGGATTCCGGTGGCCGCGAGTGACATCACCTGGCTGGAGCGCCCGTACGACATGAACGGCAGCGTCAAGCCGGTCGTGGGCATCAGACCGAGCGTCACGGCGATGTGCATGAACGCGGTCAGGCCGATGGTCGCCGTGAGCCCGAGGGCGAGATACTGGCCGAACGGATCCGCGGTGCTGCGCGCGATGCGGAACCCCAACCACACGAACGTTCCGTAGAGCGCGACGACTACGAGGACGCCGATGAAGCCCCACTCTTCGCCGATGGTGCTGAAGAGGAAGTCGGAGTAGGCGTACGGGAGATAGCCCAGCTTCTGCTGACCTTCGCCGAAGCCGACCCCGAACAATCGCCCGGAGCCGATCCCCACCAATGATTGGTGGATCTGAAACCCACCTTCCAGGCTGCCCTCGCCCGGGTTCAGGAACGTGAGCAGCCGCGCGAGCCGGTACTGCGCATCGCGAATCTGGTGAAACACGAGCAGCACCGCTGCCGCACCGAGCAGCAGGAAGTGACCGATCTTGGCTCCCGCAGCGAACAGCACGACCCCACCCAGCATCGCCACCAGCGTGGCCATGGACAGATTCGGCTCCAGCAGGATGAGCAGCGAGACGAGGCCCAGCACGACGATGAACGGCAGCACGCCTTTCTTGAACTCCCGCACCTGCTCGCCCTTCTTCGACGCCAGCATGGCGCACCAGATGACCACGACGATGCGCGCCATCTCCGAAGGCTGGAAGTTGAACGGTCCCAGGTCGATCCACCGCCGCGCCCCGTTCAACGTGGGTGCGATGCCACGGGTGAAGGGCAGGAGCGGGAGGATCAGCAGCACCAGCGTCATCCCGAGCGCAGGCCACGCCAGCTCGCGCAAGCGCCAATAGTCCAACCGCGACAGCGCCACCAGCAGCAGGCCGCCGATCAAGGCACCGGTGAGCTGCCGGAACGCCAGTGCGGCTCCGATGTTCTGGCCGTCCTTCGTCATGAGGCTGGCCGCTCCGTAGATCGATACGAGACCTATCGCCAGCAGCACCATGGTGACGAGCGCCAACAGCCGGGTTTCCCAGCGCAGCTCGCCGGGATGGCGCATGGCCGTCATTGCATCGCCTCCACAGCGGCGCGGAACCGGTCGCCACGCTGCTCGTAATTGTCGAACATGTCGTAGCTAGAGCAGGCGGGTGACAACAGCACGGCGTCACCCCGGCGGGCGAGGCGACGGGCTGTCGCGAGCACCTCCTCGAAGCTTTCAGCTGTGATGACTGGAACCTGATCGCTCAGATTGCGCACGATCAGCGGCTGGGCCTCGCCGTATGCCACCACACCCCGGCAGCGGTCGCGCAGAAGCGGCGCCAGCCGGGTGTATGGCTCGCCCTTGTGACGCCCGCCGAGCAGCAGCACGAACGGGCGGTCGAGCGCCGCGATGGCGACCTCGGTGGAGGTGACGTTGGTGGATTTGGAGTCGTTGACCCAGAGGACGCCGTCGACCTCGGCCACTGGCTCTACGCGGTGCAGAATCGCACGGAAGGTCCGTAGCCCGCCAGCGATCGCCGTCCGGTCGACGCCCGCGCGCTCCACGGCCAGCGCCGCCGCCAGCGCATTCGACACGTTGTGGTCGCCCAGGAGGGAAAGCTCGCCCCGCGGCAGCAGAGGCGAATCGCCCAGCATGAGCCGCGCCCTGTCGCGGTCGAACCACCCCTCCGCGCGTCTCGCAGTCGAGAAATGCAGGTGCGTACCGGGCACGCCGTCGGCCATCGCCTCGACGGCGGCATCATCGGCATTCGTCACCCAAGCGGAGTCAGGTCCGGCGTTCGCGAACAGACGGGCCTTGTCGCCATAGTACTCCTCCAGTGACTCGTACCGGTCGAGGTGGTTCGGCGCGAGGTTGGTGAGCACCCCGACGGCTGGGTCGAGGTGGGGCGCGTCATGGAGTTGGAAGCTCGACAGCTCAAGTGCGACCCAGGCGGGGGCGTCGCCTGCCCGCACCATCTCGCACAGCGGCCGTCCGATGTTTCCGGCGGCCTCCGCCCGCACGCCGGCGGCGGTCAGCAGGTGCGCCACCAGCGACGTCGTAGTCGTCTTCCCGTTGGTGCCCGTGATCGCGATCGCCTTGGTGCCGCGCAGCTCGGTGAAGCCGACATCCACCTCGGCATGAACCGGGACGCCGGCCTCCCGGGCTGCGGCAAGGGGTGCGGCGTTGGGCGGCACGCCGGGCGACACTACCACCGCCTCGGCGGCTGCGATTCGGGTCAGATCGTGGCGGCCGAGCTCGACGTCGGCGCCCGATGCGCTGAGGCTCCGCGCCGCCTCGGCCAGTTTGGTCGTCGAGCCGGCGTCGGAGGCGTACACCGGGACCCCACGGTCGCGGAGCAGCAGAGTCGCGGCGACACCGCTTCGAGCCAGGCCGATTACCGCCACCGCCCGACCGCTCGCACGCCACCGCTCGATCATCACCGCACCTTGAGCGTGGACAGCGCCAGCAGCGCGCAGAGCAGGCCGACAATGTAGAACCGGGTGACCACCGTCGTTTCAGCCCATCCCAGCTTCTCGAAATGGTGATGCAGCGGCGCCATGCGGAATACCCGGTGCGCGTCCGCGTACTCCTTGCCCCGAGTGCGCTTGTGCCATTTGTAGGTGCCGGTCTGGGTCAGCACCGACAGCGCCTCGGCGACGAACACGCCGCCGATCAGCAGCAACAGGAACTCGGCCTTGAGCAGGATCGCGACCGTACCGAGGGCTCCGCCGATCGCGAGGCTTCCGGTGTCGCCCATGAAGACCTGGGCAGGATGAGCGTTGAACCACAGGAATCCGATGGTGCCACCCATGAGCGCGGCGCAGAACACGGTCAACTCGCCGGCCCCGGGCAGATAGAAGAGGTTCAGGTACGTCGTGGTGTCCACCCGGCCGAACAGGTAGGCGAATACTGCGAACCCGAACGCCGCGATGCCCGCCAGTCCGGTGGCGAGGCCGTCGAGGCCGTCAGTCAGATTCACCGCGTTGCTGGTTCCCGTGATCACGAGCGTCACGAAGACGACGAACAGCCAGGGCGCGAAGTTCACGACCAGGTACTTGAAGAATGGGAGTGTGGTAGCCGTAGGTGGAATCGTGTCCGGCGGCACGACCGGCCAGGTGAGCAATAGCAGTCCCAGCAGGATGCCGAAGCTGCATTGACCGATCAGCTTGTACTTTGCCACCAGGCCGCGGGACTTTCCCTGCACGATCTTGAGGTAGTCGTCGATGAACCCGATACACCCCATCCACAGGGTGGAGATCATCGCGACGAGTACGAACCGGTTCGTCAGCGGGGCCCAGAGGAGGGTCGGCACGACCGTGGCAAGCAGAATGATGAGGCCGCCCATCGTCGGCGTGCCGCGCTTGGTTTGGTGGCTGGCGGGCCCTTCCGCCCGGATCACCTGCCCCACCTTGCGGGCCCGGAGCCGGCCAATGATCGGGGGACCGGCGATGAAGGCCAGCAACAGTGCCGTGACCGTGGCGCCGGCGGCTCGAAACGAGATGTAGTTGAAGAGATTGAAGAAGATGAAGTGCTTGCCGAGGGGGGCCAGCAGGTGATAGAGCATCAGACCTCGGGCTAGGGTCGGCGCGCGCGGGCGAGAAGGTGCGGAAGTATACGTTCGAGCGCCACGCCACGGGATGCCTTCAGCACGACGACTTCGTCGCCCCGCAGCCGGTCGGCGACGAGCGGTCCGATCGCCTCTGCATCCGGCGCGGTGACGAGCCGTTTCCCCAGCTCCGCCGCATACGGCTGCAGGGCGGTCGCGAATTCGCCCACGGCCGCGAGGACATCCGGCTTGAGATGCACCAGGGCTTCCGCGATTCGGGCATGCAGGCGAGCAGAGTCGGTCCCCAGCTCGCGCATGGTTCCCGCGACGAACACCAGGCGTCGGTCCCGCCCCAGTGCGCGTGCGGTATCGATCGCGGCGAGGAACGACGGCGGGTTGGCGTTGTAGCAGTCGTTCAGAATGGTGAGCCCGCCTTCCTGACGAAGCTCGCTCCGGCCGCCCGGCAGCACCAACTGGCCGAGGGCAGCGGCGCAGGCATCGAGATCCAGGTCGAGCTCCTCGGCCACTGCCCACGCGAGCAGCGCGTTGGCCCCCAGGTGCCGGCCGGGATACGGCAGCGTGAAGGTCCGGCCGGACACGGCAACCCGGGCGCGTCCGCGATCGTCGAGGGTGACGCGCGCCGAATCGTGCGTCGGACCACTCACGACCCGCCGGGCCAGGCCGCGGGCTCGCGCGGCGAGCTCGTCCGGCGTGGCACCGACCACGGCCAGGGCCACGTCACGAGCCAGTGACAATTTCTCCCGCATGACACCGTCGAGCGAGCCGAACCCCTCGACATGCCCTTCGCCCACATTGGTGATGACGGCGATGGACGGCTCGATGATTTCTCGATACCGGGCGATCTCGCCGGGGGCGTTGGCTCCCGCCTCTACTACCAACGCCTCGGTGTCCGTCGGCGCCTCCAGAATCGTGAGCGGGACGCCGACCAGATTGTTGAGGTTGGCCCGCGTGGCATGGGTTCGAAACCGGGTCCGAAGCACGGCGGCCAGCATCTCCTTGGTGCTCGTCTTGCCGTTGGTGCCGGTCACAGCCACGACCGGCCCGACGACGGCGGCTCGCCGGGCACGCGCGAGGTCTCCGTACGCGTGCAGTGTGTCCGGCACCCTAATAAAGGGAAACCCAGGTGCCGAAGGCGTGTCGGTCCGGACAATCGCCGCCGCCGCTCCGGCCCGTGCGGCCGCGCCCAGATGCTCGTGCCCATCGAACCGTTCGCCCCTGAGCGCCACGAACAGGGCCCCGGGCGAGAGCCGACGCGTGTCGGTCGAGATCTCGGTAAACGTTACGGCTGACAGGTCGGCAATGAGGTCAACCCCGAGCGCCTCGGCCACAGCAGTCGCGCGCCACGGGGGCGTCACCGGACCCGCTTCAGGCTCACTGATCACTGACCCACCAGCTTGGCTACGATTTCCCGCTCGTCGAACGACCGGCGTTCGGTGCCGATGATCTGGTATGTCTCATGACCCTTGCCTGCGAGCAGCAGCGTGTCGTCGGGGCCGGCGCCGCCCAGCGCGTGTCGGATCGCTTCCAGACGGTCCACGATGCGCAGGTGCGGCGCCCCCGACATTCCCGCTTCGATCTCGTCGATGATGGACTCGGGGTTCTCGCTCCGCGGATTGTCGGAGGTGACGATCGCGAGGTCGGCAAGGTCCGCGGCCACGCGGCCCATCAGGGGCCGCTTACCGCGGTCGCGGTCGCCGCCGCACCCGAATACGACGACCAACCGCCCGGACGTGAGCGGCCGCAAGGTGCGGAGGGCCCGCTCGAGGGCATCGGGTGTGTGAGCGTAGTCCCGCAGCACGACGCAGGGGCGGTCGGCCAGCCGCTCCATTCGTCCCGGCACTTGTGATGCGCTGGCGAGCCGCTCGACCACGTCAGCGAGCGAGTGCCCCAGGGCGACCGCGCATGCCCCGGCCGCGAGTGCGTTGGCGACGTTGAAGTCGCCGAGAATCGGAAGCTCGGCGGAGGCATGGCCGAATCGTCCGCTCAGCGTGAAGCGACTTCCACGGGCGGTCAACTGGACGTCGCACGCGCGAACATCGGCGTCGGGATGAAGGCCAAACGTGACCCGGCGAGTCGAGGATCCCAATGCGCGCCAGGCATCGTCATCCGTGCTCACCACCTCGATCCCGTTGACGCCGAGCAGTGCGGCGAGCTTGAGCTTGGCGGCCAGGTACGCGTCCATGCTACCATGGTAGTCCAGATGGTCGCGAGTGAGGTTGGTGAAGATCCCCGCCGCGAACGTCAATCCATCGAGCCGGCCCTGATCCAGGCTGTGCGACGAGGCCTCCATCGCCACGTCGGTGACACCGCGTGCCGCCAGCGCCGCAAGCGTGGCCTGGAGATCCACGGGTCCGGGAGTCGTCAGGGTCCCCGCCGTCGACGTAACCGGGTTCCCCGCCCCGTCGATGGCACCGATGGTGCCGATACTGGCGGCCGTCCCCCGTTCGTTCAACAGGTGGCGCAGGAGGGCGGCGGTCGTGGTCTTGCCGTTGGTGCCGGTGATGCCTACGAGGTGGAGCCGGCGGGCGGGATACCCATACCATGCGCTGGCCAGCGCGATCGCCGCACGCCGCCCGTCGCGAACCACCAGCTGCGGCATGTCGCCCGCCTGCGGAGATTCGACGACCACCCCGGCGGCGCCGCGCGCCAGGGCGTCGGCCACGAACCGGTGGCCGTCTGCCTGCGAGCCGCGGACGGCTACGTAGACGCTGCCTGGACCGGCGGTGCGGCTGTCGGTGGTGATTCCACTGACGGTCCGGGGCGCGCCGGACGCGCTCACTAACAGATCGGCGCGCCGCAGCTCGGCGGCGAGCTTCTCCCAGGAGAGGCTCACGAGTCGGTCCAGACGGTCACCACGGTGCCGGCGGCCGCGGTCTGTCCAGCCGCCGGCGAGGTACGAATTGCGCGTCCCATGCCGCGAAGCTCGACCTGGAACCCACTGCGGTGCAGGGCGAGCGCTGCTTCACGCACCGTCGTGCCGTGGACATCCGGCACGGGGAGGACGCGGGGATTGGACAGCGGCTTCTGCCTGGGCCACGCCACCACCGTCGCAGGAGCGCGCACCACCAGGGCCGCCCCGGGCGCGCTGGCCTCGGACGGCGGTTGCGCCGACTCCGCGGTGGCCAGGGCGCTTCGGTTGATGGCCACCCGATGCGATGCCAGCGCCTGCTGCAACATGGTCTTGGTGATGGGAGCGGCGGTGAGGCCGCCGTAGTACTCGCCTTTGGGATTCTCGATCTTGACGATAACCACCAGCTGCGGGTCATCGGCCGGAAACAGCGCCGCGAACGACGCGGTGTACTGGTCGACGTACCGGCCGTCCACGAACTGGCGGGCGGTGCCAGTCTTGCCGAGCAGGGGAAAGTTGGCGAGCTGACCCCGCTCACCGGTGCCGCCGTCCGCCACTGCACGACCCAGAAACGCACGCAGACGCGCTGCGATGTCGGCGCTCACTGCGCGCCGTATCGGCTCCGGCTCGCGCCGGAAGCTCAACGAGCCGTCCGCCCGACGCACTTCCCGCAGCAGCGTTGGGGTCAGCAGAATTCCGTCGTTGGCGATCGCTCCGTACGCCGCCGCCAGTTGCACCGGTGTCACGCCGAACTCATACCCCATGGCAAGGCTGGCGCGAGTGTAGAGCGGCTGCCATCGATCCGGCCGGGCGAGCCGACCCCGCGACTCCGACGGGAATTCGACCCCCGTGGGGCTTCCGAACCCGAAGTCCCGCAGTGTCTCGTACTGTTCGGCCGGCGCGAGCCGCTGGGCGAACTTGGCCATGGCGATGTTGCTCGAGACCTCGATCGCCCGAGCAAGCGTGAGGTTGCCGTGCTCACGATGGGTATCGGTGATACGGCGCCGGGTCCGGGGCCCGGTCTGCATGAACCAGGTGCCGCCTTCACCACTCACCGCGTCGTCATCGCGGATCTTTGCCGCCCGAAGGAGCGCGGCGGCCGTGAACAGCTTGGCGGTCGATCCGGGCTCGAACGGATCGGTCAGCGTGGACGGCCGCGGCGCGGACTGTCCGACCTGCTGCGAGGCGACCGCCAGCAACTCGCCGGTTCGGGGGTCGAGCAGCACCACGTCGCCGCCGTCGGCCTTGAGTCGTTCGATCGCGGCGGCCAACGCCCGCTCCGCGATCTCCTGCAGGGCGACATCCAACGTGAGATAGACGTCGTGGCCGGAAATCGGCTCCCGCACTCGCCGCGAGGGCGAGTCGTAACGGCGGCCCGATCGATCCTTGAGCAACACCGCCTCACCCGGCACGCCGGTCAGCACGGAGTCGAGCGCGAGCTCCACGCCCGACGCGCCGCGGCCGGTTTCCGGCACCAGCCCCCCCACCACGGCACGAGCGAGCCCACGGGTAGGATCGAACCGGCGGTAGTTCCCGTCGAGGTGAATCCCCTTCACCGCGCGAAGCGGGTGCACGTGGGTGGCCGTGAATGGGCCGTGCCAGTAGGCCCATCGCTTCCGGCTGAGCTCTCGCTCCACGACGCCGGCCGGAAGACGGAGCTGACGGGCGAGCAATCGCACCGCGCCGCGGCGGTCGACCAGCTCGTTGGGCGCGACGCCGACATGATAGAACTCCTGCGTCACGGCCAACGGGATCCCATGACGATCGTAGATGGCGCCTCGCCGCGCGGGGAGCACGGATCGCTCAGTGCGCTGATTGCGTGCTTCCGCCGCCCATCGGCCGCCCTGTACGAGCTGGAGCTGCGCCGCTCGCAGCACGATCGCGCCGACGCCCAGCGCAAAGCAAAACTGCACCACGGCGATCCGCGCCGCGGAGCGGGTCATCGGGTGGCGGCGTCCTCGGGCGCCGCGGGAACGACGAACAGCGTGAATTCGTTGTCAGCGGGAACGTGCAGGCCCAGTTCGCGCGCTGCCTTCGCCTCCAGCACGCGCCGTCCCGACGCTTCCCGGATCCGTCGCTCCAGATCGGCGCGCTGGGCGTCCAGCGCGGTTCTCTGCTCGCGGAGCTCGCGCAGCCGGCGGGCGGCGTGGAAGGCGGACGTCTGGCGGCCGATGACCGCCGCCGCAGTCACCAGGAACACGCCGAGGCAAACCAGGACCCAGTGACGTCCCTTAAACCGCATGCTCCACCCGAAAGATGCGGAGCTTCGCGCTCCGCGCGCGCGGATTGGCCTGGATTTCCGTCTCGTCAGGAACGATCGGCTTCCGGGGCTCCGGCCGGCCAAGCGCCCGCCCGCGGCAGGTACAAACCGGATGCCCCGGCGGACAGATGCAACGCCGGCTCCACTGCTGAAACGCATGCTTGACCAGGCGGTCTTCGCCGGAATGATAGCTGATCACCGCCAGCTGGCCGTTGTGCACCAACGCATCGCGAAAGGCCGGCAGCGCCTTCTCCAGGCCGGCGAGCTCGTCGTTAACGGCGATCCGGACCGCCTGGAACAGCCGCGCGAATTCGGGCGGGCCGGTCTGCGGGCCGAAGGCGGCACGAATCGCGTTCACAAGGTCATCACTGGACCCGAACCGCGCGCGGGCACGCCGGCGGACGATCTCGCGGGCGAGGCGGCCCGCGCGCGGCTCGTCGCCGTACTCCCGAAACGCGCTCGTGAGCACCGCTTCCGGCTCGGCGTTGAGCCACTCGGCGGCCGTGGTGCCCTCGGCGGCACCCATGCGCATATCGAGCGGTGCGCCAGGCCGGAAGCTGAACCCCCGCGCGTCCTGGTCCAGCTGACGCGACGACACCCCCAGATCCAGCAACACGACATCGGGCGAGAAGTGCGCCACTGCCTCGAGCGCGGCAGCGGAGCTGTACGTGGCTTCGAGGTAGCGAATCCGAGTCGTTCGCAGCCGCTCCCGGGCGACCGCGATGGCGTCGGGATCACGGTCGATCCCTAGCACTTCGGCACCGGCTTCCAGGAATGCCGCAGCGTGGCCGCCGTCACCCAGCGTGGCGTCTACCGCCCGTGCCGGACGGCCGATCGCCGCCATCAAGGGGGCGAGCAGCACCGGAACGTGGTACGTCACAAGCAGAACACCCCGTCCGCGGGGACGAGGTGTGGGACAGAGCGGGGCTGACGGGGCTCGAACCCGCGACCTCCGCAGTGACAGTGCGGCACTCTAACCAAGCTGAGCTACAGCCCCCTGCGGCGGGTCAATATAGGCGGAGGGCTTCCTGCGATGGAAGCCCCCGAGCCCATCA
>DASSUE010000074.1:0-5017 GCA_035707305.1 Gemmatimonadales bacterium | reverse complement strand
AGGGCATCTCACCTATCTCGCCGACGATGCGCTCGAGGGGCGGGCGCCGGGTACCCGCGGCGGCGACCTCGCCGCGCTGTACATCGCGTCGCAGTTCGCCCGACTTGGCTTGCTCCCCGCCGGCGACGACAGCAGCTACTTTCACCGCGTTCCCATCATCTCGCTTGACCCGACACCACAGGCCGCAATCGTCATGGGTGGCAAGGAAGGGCCGCTCGAGTACAAGCAGGACTACGTGCTCTGGTCGATGCACGACGATTCGGTGGTGAGCACCGCCGGTGACCTGGTGTTCGCGGGGTACGGCATCGTGGCGCCGGAGTACGGCTGGAACGACTACGAGGGCGCGGACGTGAAAGGGAAGGTGGTGGTCGTTCTCGTCAATACACCCGGCATCAAGGACTCGACCCTGTTCCGGGGCAAGTACATGACGTACTACGGCCGCTGGACCTACAAGCTCGAGGAAGCCGAGCGCCAGGGCGCCGCGGGCATTCTCATGGTCCACACGCCGGAGAGCGCCACGTACGGTTGGGCGACGGTGACCGGCTCGTGGACCGGTCCCCAGACCCGGGTTGCCCGGAAAGCAGGACCGCTGATGGTCGCCGGTTGGCTCAGCGAGGCGGCTTCGGATCGGTTGCTCCAACCGCAGGGTGGGCTTGCCAAGCTCACGGAGGACGCGTCGAAGAAAGGATTCCGCGCGGTACCGCTCGGCGGCCGCTTGGGCGCCACCGTGCGTAGCTCGATTCAGCGGTCCGAGACGTTCAACGTGCTCGGCCGTCGCCCCGGCCGGGGCCCCCGGGCCAGCGAGGTAGTGCTGATCGGCGCGCATTACGACCATCTCGGCTATGGCCCGGTCGTGGACGGCGACTCGCTCTACAACGGAGCCGAAGACAATGCCTCCGGCACGGCGGCGGTGCTCGCCGCCGCGGAGGCGTTCGAGCGCAGCGGGGTCCCCACCGGGCGCTCGATCGTCTTCATGGGCTTCGCGGCCGAAGAGTCGGGGCTGCTGGGGTCTACTGCGTACGCGGCCCGGCCAACGATCCCGTTGAGCCGGATCGCCGCGGTGCTGAACATGGATGTGATGAACCTGTATGGCCGCACCCGGGACATCGCCGCGCTAGGCCTGGACCAATCGTCGCTTGGCAAGCTGTTCACGGCCGCCGCCGGGGCGGAGGGGCTTCGAGTCACGACCAACGAGGATGCGCTCATCAAAGGGTCGTTCTTCCGCTCCGATCACTTCCCGCTGGCCCGGGCGGGAGTTCCGGCCCTTTCCCTGGAGGGGGGCTCGGATTTCGTGGGCAAGCCGAAGGGATGGGGCGAGGAACAGTCCAAGGAATACACCGAAAAACGCTATCACCAGCCGGCCGACGAAATCCTCCCCTGGTTCACGTATGCTGGCGCACTGCAACAGCTTCGGGTGATCATCCGGACCGCGGTGGCGGCTGCGGACGCCCCCCGCCAGCCGGTCTGGACCGCCGGATCCGAGTTCCGGGAGGCTGGAGAGCGGAGAGTCAGCGCCACACGCTGACGCGCCCCTCCCGCATGTCCAACGGCGGTGGTATCTTGCCGCCGTTTTGGCCCCGGTCCACGAGTCCTGCGCCCCGGAGCTGCTCTGGAACTCGCAACCCAGCATCGTATTCCCCTCTCGTGGCTGCTTCAGCACGGTGGGGAAACGATTCGCTACCGTACCCTTCGGGAGCTGGCGCCGGAGGGCTATGCGCCACCCGAGGCGCTCGCCGAGGCGCAGGCCGCGGCAATGGGTTCGAAGCCCGCGGTGGCAGTGATCAAGAAACAGAGAGACACCGGTATCTGGGGCGGAAACCTGCTCGGCCTCGCCCCGTCGGCCGCGCAGGGCATCAAGGATGTCGGGACCATCGCGCAGTACCGCCGTCTCCTCGAGCTGGCCTGGCCGCATGACGGGCGCCCGTTCAAGCTCGCCGACCGGATTCTTTTCCGGCTCCTCACCCGGGACGAGAATCCCGCGCTGCTGTTCGAGTTCCAGAAGCTGGTGGGCACCGACGCCGCCGCCGAGGAGTGGATCCGGGGGCTGATCCGTGAGGCGGCATCGGCGGCGCTGGCCGAAGCGGGGCACGAGGAAGATCCGCGGATACGCGGAGCGGGCCACCGCATCGCCACCGCCATCTCGCAGTTCCTGCGGAGCCCGGTTTCGGAAAAGCCGTTCGTCAAGTCCGGGACAAACCTGGTGCTGCACGCCGAGGCGCATCCGCCGAGCTGGTACTCGGTGGCGATGCTCGCGGCGATGCCGAGCCTCCAGCGCGAGCGCGCCGGCTTCACTGAGCGCCTCGGCCACTATCTGGCTCAGCCGGCGCCGAAGAAGGCTTTCGCGGTGCAGCTGGGGAAGAAGCTGCTCAAGCCGACTCATCTACTGCTGGGGGATCCGATCGACGCCGACAGCAAGGGTACGCCGGCAGATCTCCCGCTCGCCCTTCACTACATCGAGTTGCTGGCGCGCATCGGGGCGCTGCACACGGCACCGGTGGCCACCAAGGTTCTCGCCCGCCTGATCCGGGACTGCGACCCGCAAGGCGTTTGGACTCCCAAGGGGCTCCGGTCTCAGCCCAAGGCTCTGAACCCGATCACGTATCATTACTACCCGCTGTTGCCCGACCCCAAGACCGCCGAGGGTCGGGTGGCCGACGTGACGTTCAGGCTGGGGCTGATCGCGACGAAGCTGGGCTGGAGTCTGGAGTACGTGTAGCGGAGAGTAGCACCCGATTCGGTGCCCGGAGTATAGTTCACTACTCATATGGCGCTGATCGATCTCACGCCGTTCGGCTTCACCCCCACCGAAAGTCTGGTTTACGAGGTCCTGCTTCGCGCAGGGCCGGGAACCGGGTACGCGATCGCCCGGTCGGCGGGACTCGCGCGCGCGAACGTGTACAGTGCGCTCGAGGGGCTGGTCGCGAAGGGCGCCGCGCGGTCCGATGGGCAGCGTCCGAAGCGATACGCGCCGGAGGATACCCGCGCGGTGCTGACGCGAATCGCCGCGACCCAGGGGGAGGCGCTCGATCGGCTGAGCTCGGAGCTGGAAACGCTCGGCGCGACCGGCGCGCCGAGCGTGGTGGAGGTCAAGTCACCGCGGGCGGCGCTCCAGCTGATCTCGCGCGATGTAGCCCGGGCGACGGCCAGCGTGGCACTCCTCGCGCCCCCCGAGGCCTACCCGCTCCTCGCCCCCGCGTTGCGACGGCCGGCGGGCGCCGGCGTCTCGCTGCGGCTCATGGCCACGGCGCCCGTCTCGCTGGACTTCGCGTCCGTCACCGTTGCGGGCGCGGGCCTCGAATGGCCGGGGGCGCCGCTCGTGTCGCTGGTAGACGATCGGATCGCCGTGCTCGCATCCCGCCAGGGCAACGACGTGCGAGGTCACTGGAGCACCTCGCCGGTGCTCGTCGCGGCCGCCCGCGGGATCCTCAGCCGCGCATAGCGGCCGCGATCACCCCCGGAACCTTCAGCCAGCTCCCCTTTTCCTCCAGCGCCGTGATCCGGCGCGTCAGCGTGTCGGCGGTCCGGTGCGTCGGGAAATACGCCGGCTTGGGCATCATCGTGATCGGATGCCGCAGGACCGCCTTCTCGATCCCTTCGAGCATCGCGGTGTTGTGTACCCAGCCGGCGCCGCTCTGGATATCGGCGGGGCTCGAGCTCGGATGCGCGCCCCACGGCGGGCTTCCGAACGCGAACGTGTAGCCCGACCACGCATTCACGTTGACGGAGCCGTAGCGCAGGTCCACGATGGCGCGCTCGACCGCCTGGGCCACCGCGGGGTTTTTCGTCGCGGCGGGGGGAACTACCAGTCCTGCGGACAGCGTCCCCCACAGTTGCTCGTTGGCAAACCCGACCGCCTTCGCCAGGAACTCCACCGGGTCGCTCGCATCGAGCTGGGTCTCGTAGATCACGGGGCAGAACGATTCGGTTCGAAAACCCGGCTCGTGTCCCTCGGGATCGAGGCCGGGCACGATCACGAACGGCAACGACCGGTCGGTGGGCGATCCCGCGCTGCGGGCGCCGCGCCTGTCGGCTGCGAAAGTCTCCCACCGGTCCTTCGCGCCGGGGTAATAGGCCATCCGCTCGCCCGCGGCCGCGAGGACGGTCTCGAGGGCGCGAAGGAAGGCGTCTCGCTGCGGCCACCCGCGAGCTGTGATGATCACCTTGCTGGCATTGCAGTTGAACGAGGCGTTGTAGGTCAGCGCGGACGCGACGTCTTCGGCCTGGTAGGCGAGCTCCTTGTCGCTGTACCGGCCCGGGGTCATGATCACCGGCGACACATTGCCCAGCTCGGCCGTCACCGGCTTGGCCAGTGCCCGCCGGCCCTGCGCCTTGCGCGCGTCGCGCTCCGGCCCGGGCGGGCCCCAGACCAGCGCGTCGTAGGTGCGGTCGGAGCCGGTCAGGTGGATCTCGTCGATGCCGTCGTGGCGGGCCAGGTAGCTTCCCTCCTCCGCGCCGCCGTAGACGATCGCCAGAAAGTTCTGGCGGATGGGCTCCGCGAAGGCGCGCTCCAGGTACGGACCCAGATACGCGTTCACCGGATTCATCTTGAGGACGCAGACGGTGCCCTCGTTGAACATCCTGGTGATCACGTCCATGGACGGGATGGCATTGATGTTCCCGCCGCCCAACACCAGTGCCACCCGCCCTGGCTGGGCTCCACGCTTGTAGCAGCTCGCCCGATCGCTCTCGAGCTGCGCCGGCTCGACGCCCCGCTGCAGGTGGCATTCGACGGTGACGCCCTTGAACAGCATTCCGTCGATCGGCCCGGCGGGGAACACCTGCACGGCGAGCCGGCCGTCGATGGTGCGCCGAACCGGTCCAACCGGTGTGTTTCCGTTCGCTTTCAGCCCGCGAAGCGCTTCGCGCACCAGCCGCAGCTGGCGAACGACAAACCAGGGCGTGCCCCATTCTTCCCCGGCACGGGGCGACTCGGGCGCGATGCCCTTCGCTTCGCAGGCGGCCCGCACGCTCTCGTCCGCGACCGCGAGATAGCCGGCTTGCATGGCGCCGGCCAGGG
>DASSUE010000073.1:0-6361 GCA_035707305.1 Gemmatimonadales bacterium | reverse complement strand
GCGGGCATGTCCCCAAGCTCGAAGACGGGCCCTGGCCCGCATTTCCGGCCGATGTGCTCTCCACGACCATCGTGACCGCGACACAATGCGCGGGAATGATCTTGATCTTCGAGAAGATGTTCGAGTCCCGGCTGTTCTTCGTGGACAAGCTCATCGGCATGGGCGCGCGCATCGTGCTCTGCGACCCGCATCGCGCCGTGATCTCCGGGCCGTCCCCGCTCAAGGGCGGGGTGGTCGATTCTCCCGACATTCGCGCCGGCATGGCCATGCTGCTGGCGGCCCTCTGCGCCGAAGGCCAAAGCACGATCCACAACATCGGTCAGATCGAGCGTGGATACGAACGCATCGATGAGCGCCTCCGCGCGCTCGGTGCCGAGCTCGAACGCCTGGATGACTGAGGCGCCGGTCCCCGGCGCGATTCCCCGGTATGAGCTCGCCGAATGGCGCACGCAGTATGGCATCGTCGCCGGCATCACCGGCCGGGGAGACCTGCCGGGCCCGGGATACGATCTGGGCCTCTGGACCCGGGAGCCGGTCGCCGAAGTGATGGCGCGGTGGCGCGAATTCCGCCGCACCTTCTCCCTGTTCTCCAGCTTCGCGATGGCCCACCAGGTGCACGGGGCCGAGCTCGCGTGGCATCGCGCGTCGCGGGGATGGGTCGTGGGGGATGGGGTGGACGGCCACCTCACCGACGAGCGAGGCGTACTGCTCCTGGTGACGGTCGCGGACTGCATCCCCGTCTATCTCGGGGTACCGGACCGGGCTGTCGCGCTGCTGCACGCTGGCTGGCGGGGCACCGAAGCCGGCATTATGAGCCGTGGGATAGCCGAGCTGTGCCGGGCTGTCCGATGCGATCCGGGACATGTCGTAGCACATTTGGGTGTAGGCATTTGCGGGTCATGCTATGAAGTTGGTTCTGAGGTCGTGATCGGCTGCGGGCAGCCGGCTGAGGGACCGGGCCCCTGGCACGTCGATCTACGCGAAGTCCTCGCCTGGCAGGCGGCGCAGCTCGGCGTCACCCGGGTGACCGTCTCCACCTGGTGTTCGGCGCATCACCGCCCGTTGTTCTACAGCCACCGGGCGTCTGGCGGCACCGACGGGCGCATGGTGGCATTCATCGGCCGTCCGGGTTCGGGCGATTGACGCCCCGAGCGAGCGGCGATAGTATTCCTGCGCTGTGAAGGGCTGTCCCGGATGGCCCCCGCGGGGCCTGGTGTCGATGTGGGGGAGTTCCCCCACATTTTTTTTCTGCGACGCTCGATGTCATTCGACGAATCGGTCGATCGCCTCCTGAGCCCGATTCGCGAGCACATCGCCTCTCTCGGTTTCGAGCTGGTCGACCTCCGCCGCGCCGGAACGCTGGACCGTCCCATTCTTCAGGTCCGGGTCGACCGTCCGGACAGCACGCCCGGCCACGGGATCACCGCGGAGGAGTGTGCCTCGATCAGCCGGCAGTTGGAACGGCTGCTCGAGTCCCGGCACCTGGTCGGGCCGCGGTATGTCCTCGAGGTCTCTTCACCCGGCATCGAGCGCCCGCTCCGCTGGCCCGATCACTGGCGACGCTACATGGGGCGCCGTGCGCGCGTCCGGGTCGACGGTCTAGCCGGCCGGCCGGAGGTCGAGATCCTCGCGGTGCCGGACGACGAGCACGTCCACGTCCGGCTGCCCGATGGGTCGGAGCGCACCCTGCCGCTCGCCGCGGTGCGCGAAGCACGGCTCACCTATGAGTGGGTCACCCC
Organism: Gemmatimonadales bacterium; assembly: GCA_035707305.1. Lineage (GTDB taxonomy): Bacteria > Gemmatimonadota > Gemmatimonadetes > Gemmatimonadales > GWC2-71-9 > DASQPE01. The sequence continues at coordinate 4,622 of DASSUE010000073.1, read as the reverse complement.
GCTCAAACCGGGGAAACGATAGAGCAGGGTCGCCGCGTCACGCGGCCGCACGGTGCCTTCGGGGGCCGGGGAACTAAGGAGAAGGAATGGCGACTTCGCCCGAAATGTTGGCCGCGTTCCGCGAGCTGACCACTACGAAGCAACTCGACCGCGCGGAGTTGCTGGAGCTGCTGCGCGATGGCATCCAGGCGGCATTGGTTCGCAAATTCGGCCCCAATGTGAAGTTCGAGCTCAGCGTCGACGAGCTCAACGGCACTATTCGGATCGTTCGCTTGCGCCAGGTCGTGGAGGCGGTGGAAGACCCGAGCTGGCAGATCTCGCTCGAAGATGCGCAGTTCGAGGATTCCAACTTCGTCGTTGGCGACATGCTGGAAGAGGACGTGCCATTCGCAGACTTCGGCCGGCTGGCCGTGCAGGCGGCCAAGCAGCGGATCATCCAGCGGGTGCGCGAAGGTGAGCGCTCGCGGATCCGCGACGAGTTCGGCAACAAGGTAGGTGAGCTGCTGTCCGGCGAGGTGCAGCAGATCGAGCGGGGCAAGCTGGTCATCATGCTCAACAAGTTCCGCGAGGCGGAAGCCATCATTCCGTATCGGGAGCAGAACCACCGTGAGCACTTCCACCAGGGCGACACCGTCCGGGCCGTGCTCAAGCGGCTGGAGGAAACGCCCAAGGGCCCGCGCCTCATCCTCTCGAGGGGCGATCCTCTCTTCGTCAAGGCGCTGTTCAAGCTCGAGGTCCCCGAGATCCAGCAACAGATCGTCGAGATCCGTGCCATCGCCCGCGAGGTCGGAAGCCGCACCAAGGTGGCCGTCATCTCGCGCGACGATGCCATCGATCCGGTGGGTGCCTGCGTCGGCCTCAAGGGCTCCCGGGTCCAGGCCGTGGTGAACGAGCTCGGTGGCGAGCGGATCGACATCGTCCCATGGTCGCCCGATCCTGAGCGGTTCGCCCGCCTGGCGCTGGCGCCTGCCCGCGTGGCGAAGGTCTTCTCCGATCCGGAGAGCAAGACCATTCAGGCGGTGGTTGATGAGGACCAGCTCTCCCTGGCCATCGGGCGCAACGGACAGAACGTGCGACTCGCATCCGAGCTGACTGGGTGGAAGATCGACCTTTACTCCAGCCGCGAATGGCTCGAGCGGGGTGGTGAAGGGCCGCTGTTCGCGCCGCTGCCGCCGGAGGAGGACGACACGGCCACCCAGGTGCCGCTCACGGAGCTCAAGGGCCTCGCCCCTGAGGTCGTGGCGATCCTCAACGGCGCCGGTTACCGGACGCTGAGCGACGTGCTGGATCTCGATCGGGAGGACGTGGCGCGCATTCCCGGCATGACCCAGGCGACCACCGACCATCTCATGTCGTTCCTGGCCGAGCTCACGGACGAGGACGGCGCTGAGGAGGCCCGGCCCACGGCATGAGCGGTGTGCTCGGGCTGGTTGGTCTCGGCCTCAAGGGCGGCAACGTGGCGGTGGGGGTGGATGCGGTACGGAAGGAGCTGCAGAGCAATCGGCTGGGCTGCGTCGTGGTAGCGGCGGACGCCAGCCCTCGAGTGCTTGAGAAGGTAGTGCGCCTGGCGGAGGCCCGACGGGTTCCGCTGGTGCGTGGGCCGAGCGCCGACGAGATCGGGGCACGGCTCGGCCGGCCGCCGGTGATGGCGGTGGGTGTGCGGGATCGCGGCCTGGCGCAGGGGGTCCTGCGCGCGGCCTCAACGGAGGAATGAGTGGTCAAGACCAGAGTGCATGACCTCGCCGCCGAGTTCGGCGTCGCCCCCGAGCAACTGCTGCAGATGCTTCGGGAGATGAACATCTTCGTGCGCAGTCACCTGTCGGCGCTCGAAACCGACCAGGTATCGGCCATCCGGGTCCGCTGGGAACGGGAGAAGCGGAAGCACGCCGAGGACGCGCAGCCCAAGAAGACGCGACGCAAGGCGGTAAAGGCCGCCGCCGAACCCGCGGCACCCGCCGCGATCGAAGCCCGCCCCACGAAGCGACGTCGCACCGCCGCCGAGGTCGCTCAGGTCGAGGCCGCCGCCGCGCTCGAGCGCGAAGCGGCCGAGGCAGCCGAGCGCGCCGCGCTCGAGCTGGAGCGTCCAGTCCTCGAGGTTCCCCCGCCGCAGGCGCTCCCGTCACTGGAAGAGCGTGCCCGCGCGCTGTTCAAGGACCTGCCACCGCTTCCGGTCGAAGACGAGGCGGTCGCCGCCGAGCCAACGCCGTCCGAGCCCGTGGCAGCGTCGGCGCCGGCCACTCCTCCGCCGGCGCCCCCGCCGCCAACCCGCGCTCCCTTCATTCCTCCGCGCATCCAGCGCCAGGCCCCATCCGGACCCGCTGGGTCCGCGGTAGGCGGGCCGCCCCAGCGCGGCTCATATCAGGGCCGGCCCAAGCCGGTGTTCTCCAGCGGGGCGCCGATCGCACCCGCTCGCCCGGGCGCACCTGACCGGGGCGCGGCCAGCCGCAGCTTCGGTCCCGACGCCGAGAAGGGCGCCGGGCGGAAGAAGGGCAAGAAGGGCAAGCGCAGCATGGTCGATCAGGAAGCGGTACAGGCCAACATCCTGAAGACCCTGCAGGGCATGAAGGGTGGCGCGCGAGGCAAAGGCCGCCGGTCCGACGAGCCCTCGTATCGCGACCAGCTGGCCGGGCGCCTCGCCGAAGAGCGAGAGAAGGAGAAGACGCGGATCCGAGTGAACGAGTACATCTCGGTCTCGGAGCTCGCGGGGCTGATGAAAGTGCCCGCCACCCAGATCGTCCAGTTCGCGTTCAAGGAGCTGGGCATGATGGTGACGGTGAACCAGCGCCTCGATTTCGACCAGATCGACCTGATCGCGTCGGAGTTCGGCTTCCAGGCGGTGAAGGAAGAAGAGTACGCGGCCGAGGTCGCGGTGCCGGAGCCGGAGGACGAAGGGGAGCTGGCGGCCCGTCCGCCGGTCGTGACCATCATGGGTCACGTCGACCACGGCAAGACGTCGCTGCTCGACTACATCCGCAAGGCGAATGTCGTTGCGGGCGAGGCGGGCGGCATCACGCAGCACATCGGCGCATACAACGTATCGCTCGGCGACGGCAAGGCCATCACCTTCCTCGATACACCGGGCCACCAGGCGTTCACCGCCATGCGCGCTCGCGGCGCGCAGGTCACCGACATCGTCGTGCTGGTGGTGGCAGCCGATGACCAGGTAATGCCGCAGACGGTCGAGGCGATCAGCCATGCCCGGAACGCCGGCGTCCCGCTCATCGTAGCGATCAACAAGATCGATTTGCCGACGGCCGACGTGGACAAGGTCAAACGCGATATGCTCCAGCACAACGTCGTGCTCGAGGAGTTCGGCGGCAACGTGCTGTCCGCGCCGATCTCCGCCAAGAAGGGCACCGGCGTGGACCGTCTGCTCGAGCAGGTGCTGCTCCAGGCCGAGCTCCTCGACCTGAAGGCGAACGCCGCTGGTCGCGCGCACGGCACCGTCCTCGAAGCGACCCTCGATCCCGGGAAGGGTCCGCTTGCGACCGTGCTGGTCCAGAAGGGCACCCTGCGCGTGGGTGACGACTTCATCTGCGGCAAGTTCTCCGGCCGGGTGCGCGCGTTGTTCGACGAGCGCGGCAAGCAGGTCAAGGAGGCCGGGCCTTCGGTTCCGGTGCAGATCCTCGGTTTCGAGGGCGTCCCATCCGCCGGCGATGCGTTCACCGTCGTGGCCGACGCGGTCGAAGCCCGCGAGATCGCCCAGCGCCGTCAGCGGCTCGAGCGTGAAGCGCAGAGCCGGCGTACCCAGAAGGCCTCGAGCCTCGAGGATTTCAGCCGCGCGCTGAAGGAAGGCGAGGTCTCCGCCCTTCGCATCATCATCAAGGCGGATCAGGGAGGTCCCGCGGAGGCGCTGGCCGACGCCCTGGCTCAGTTGAGCACGCCGGAAGCACGGGTGGATGTGGTTCACCGCGGCGTCGGTGCCATCTCCGAGGGCGACGTGCTGCTGGCCAAGGCATCGGGCGCGATCATCCTTGGGTTCCACGTGCGGCCGGACACCAACGCGCGGGCGGCGGCCGAGCGCGAGCAAGTCGACATTCGGACCTACCGCATCATCTACGAAGCGGTTGACGACGTTCGCAATGCGCTCGAAGGCCTTCTCAAGCCGGAAGAGAAGGAAGTCGTCCTGGGCGAGGCGGAGGTGCTGCAGCTGTTCAAGGTGAGCAAGGTGGGCACGATCGCCGGGTGCGCCGTGCGCAGCGGCATCATCCAGCGTACCGCCAAGGTACGGATCATCCGGGACGGCTCGCCGGTGTACACCGGAAACATCTCGAGCCTCAAGCGGTTCAAGGACGATGTGCGCGAAGTGCGTGAAGGCCTCGAGTGCGGCATCGGGATCGAGAACTACAACGATCTCAAGGTCGGCGATCGCATCGAGGCGTTCCGCATGGAAGAGGTGAAGCGGACCCTGGCGTCGACCGCAGCGGCCGGCGCGGCCGAGAATCGTTAACCCGCGACGCCCCGCCGGTAGCCCCAACGTGGTGCTCGGCATTCGGGCCTGGGAGCTGCACCTGGAAGGCTGCGCGTCGCTCAAGGACAAACGCAGCCGCATTCGACCGCTGACGGCGGCGCTTCGCCGCCAGTTCAATGTCTCGGTGGCGGAGACCGGACATCAGGATGCG
>DASSUE010000072.1:0-3515 GCA_035707305.1 Gemmatimonadales bacterium | reverse complement strand
GAGCGCCACGTAGCTCCGGAACGGCGCCGCTGGCACGATTCGTGGCGAGAACGGCACGCCCAGGTGGTCGGCGATCGTGCGCAGCAGCGCCGCCGTGGGGATCGGGCTCGGCGCGCCGATCAGGAATCGGCGGCCCGCGATGCCCGGCGTCGCCGCGGCGCACCTCAGGGCGTGCACGATGTCGTCGACGTCGGCCGAGTGGACGCTGCCACCTTCCGGAAGGACACGGATCCTCCGCTCGCGCAGGGACCGGATCGTGCTGGCCCAACTGCGAGCACCCGGGCCCATCACGCGTTGGGGCAGGCGCAGGATCACAACGTCCAGGCCGTCGTGCTCCACGAATTGCTCGAAGATCCCTTCGTCCTGGAGCCGCGAGGAGCGGTACGGCGAGTTCGGTCGAGCCGGCGTATCCTCAGTCCGTACCAGAGGCCCCAGTACCCGGTGAGCATCGCGCTGCTGGTGAACACGACGCGCTCGACACCGGCGTCGAGAGCGGCGCTCCGTAGTGGGGAAGCTCCGACTCGAGCAGCGTGTGCACGTCGAAGACAACCGGGGGAGCCCGCCGCCGTCTCCTCGCGGCGTCGGCGACCAGTAATCCCTCGAAATGGTGCGCGTGGATCACGTCGAAGCGACGGCGGGCGAGGAGCGCGCGCAGCTTCACGACGAGCAGCGGGTCCAGCACGAGGAGCTTCTGATACGCCGGGCCGGGAGACGTCTTCCGATAGGTGGGGATCGGCGGGAGCCGGTGGATCGTGAATGGCGCGTCGGGCGCGTCCTGACCGAGGTGATACGTCACGACGTGTACGTCGTGGCCGCGATCGGCGAGCGACTGCGCCATCCGGTAGACCGGATCGGCGTGCCGCGGGGGAAGGGGAAGGGGCACGCGGCCACCATGGCGATCGCGAAAGGGCGATTCAAGCCGCCCCCACCATAGCGCGCTCCGCCCGTCGGGAGAGGCGCGCCTCTCGGACCACAAGCCTGAGCAGCGCCGCGGCGAGCAGCAACTCGCCGACCGCGGCAGCACATGCGACGTTGACCGCGCCGCAGACCGGAGTGAGCGCAGCGTTCAGCGCGACGTTGAGAACGAGTGTTCCCGTCATGTTGCTCGCGACCAGGCTCGCGCAGAGGCGAAGAGTACCATGCCGGTCGGGCGGACCGCAAAAACGGGAGATGTCGACCGGAGATGTCGTAGAACTTGTACCCGGACTCGCGCCGAAGCTGTAATCAATTTGATACGGCAGTGTCTCGGGGAGACGAACAAACCCTGCAACTGAATGCGCTGCAGGGTCTCGTATGAGGGCAGTGGGCGATGAGGGACTTGAACCCCCGACCTCGCGCATGTGAGGCGCGCGCTCTAACCAGCTGAGCTAATCGCCCGGTTGGTGGGACGGGGCGCATAGTAACGCGCGTCACCTGGCGCATCAAGTTTGCTTGGACCGCCTCCGCTACACCTTGTGACGTTTGACCTTGCCACTTTTCACCGGCGGGGTAATGTAGGAGTGCCCCAACAACCGACGCGGCGCAGTCGCAAGCGCGTTACAGGCTGCGCGGAAGGAAACTGGGGCAACGACTGGCAGGTAAGTCGTTGTCAGGCAATACCTTGGGCTACTGACTCTCAGAGCTGCCCGCGGGTGGCCTGTGAGTTGCTCAAAAGCGTGGCGGTCAGGTTCCGCCCCTAACAGCCAGGTGACGCCATGAAGAGCTGGTCTACGATCCCCGCAGCGCTGGTTGCTCTCGCCATTGGCGCGGGCACGGCTGCTGCCGCCGAGCCGGGCACCGGTATGAGAGACTGGTCGCCCGAACTGATTTCCGTCGGCCGCCTGGGTCCGCTCGGGACCAGCAACTCGCTTTTCTCGCTCGCCATCAATGGCAGCGCGGAGCGTGGCGCGGTCGGCAATCAGAAGCGGTCGGATGACGATGAGGACGAGAAGAAGGGTGGCGTGCCGGTGTACGCAATTGCCGGTGGCGCGGCCGTCGGCCTCGGGGTGTTCATCGCGGCGATCAGCGGTGGCTCGTCGGACGACCTGACCAACAACAACGCTCCCAACACCCCGGAGACGCCGTTCACCCCCGAGCTGCCTGGCACGACGGGTGGCACCACGATCACTCCGTCGACCGGCGGTTCCAGTGGGTCAGTCTCGCCCAACGATCCGGTGACGGTAACGCCGGAGCCGGCCTCGATGGCCCTGCTGGCCTCGGGTCTGGCGGGAATGGGCGGGTTCCAGCTTCGCCGGCATCGGAAGCGGGTCACTGAGACCGAGTAACCTAACACGTTACAAGAGAGCGCCCCTCCATCGAGGGGCGCTCTTCTTGGTGGTAACCGGCTCGCTCAATGGTGGTAACCGGCTCGCTCAACCTTCCCGGCGGCGCCGCCAACAGCTCAGGGCGTGGTAGACGCTGCCCACCCAGGCCCGACCGGAAACGCGGGCAGCCCCACCCCGCCAGCGCAACAAGGCCATTCCGCGGTCGGCGAAGGTGGGATCATAGGCCCACAGCCGAAGGTCAGGGTACATCCGAAGCCAGCACGCGATGAGCCACTGGGTGCGGTGCCCGGCCGCATCATCGACCACGATGGTGGCACCAGGTTCGAGCGCGCTCCCCACCAACGGCAGGGTACCGAGCCGCCCGTAGTTTCCGCCCGGTGCGTCGATCAGCAATAGATCGTACGGTCCCCGAGCGGCAATTCGCTCTCGCGCGGCCGGCTGGGCATAGCCAACGCCCCACCACCCCACCACGAATGACACCGGGGCCGCGACCATTTCCGAGTCCACGTGCGGGGATGCTTCCACGTCCATCCAGGCGTCCGCGCACCAGGACGGATCGGCTTCCACCGATGTCAACATGCCGCCGCCTTGTGCCTCGAGTGCCGCCGCCACCACCCGCGACGATGCTCCGGCTCCAAACTCCAGGACCGACCGGTGGCCATGCTGCAGAACCAGGTGCGCGAGCAGGGCGCCCAGCTGGCGGCTGATCTCGTATGAATCGCGGCCACTGGGAAGGGCACGGAGAACAGGGAGCGGTAACGGAGAGGAGCGGGGCGGCACCACGCTGGTCTGCGCGGTCAGCGCCGGATGCTCGAACAGGATTTTGCGGACCGCTTCCCGGGTATCAACACGTGCCACGATAGTGCTTCCTTGCGGTATCGGCCGGTCAACCTTCACCGGCCGATAAGGCAACGCGTTGACATACGTCACAGCGAAAATGGGCCCTCCGGGATTCGAACCCGGGACCTACGGATTATGAGTCCGCTGCTCTAACCGACTGAGCTAAGGGCCCGCAACGAGTTACGAATTTAGCGAGATCCGTGGTGTCAATGGTGGTGTCAGAGCGGCTCCGCACGCGCGCTTAGAGATTGGTTCGACTCGTCCAATTCGGGAAGAGGCTGTACGCCAGCGTGCAGGAGCTACAGGAGGACCTGGATGCCTTCGTCCGCTTCTACAACGAGCAGCGGAGCCATCAGGGCTACCGGACGCAGGGCCGCACGCCCTGGCAGGCCTTTCAGGATGGTGTGGGCA